>NZ_JAUSPQ010000008.1:300000-445239 GCF_030655665.1 Methanocorpusculum sp.
GATCGTTCTCGAAGACTCGGACGAGGGGGTCGTGGTGAATCTGTGCGGAGGGCACAAGGTAAACGAAACGATCGGACGTGTTCTTTCGATTTTGCTCTCCGCCCGGTACGGGACCACGGTCGGGATCGAGACGAATGCCTACCGGATCCTTCTCCGGCTCCCGAAGTTTCTGCGGGCCCCGGATGTTGAAGAGGTGCTGCTTTCTCTCGAGCCGGAACATCTGGAGGCGATCCTGATGCTTGCACTCAAAAAGACGGCGCTCTATAAATGGAAACTCGTGCAGATCGCGAAGAAGTTCGGGGCGATCGACGCGGATGCGGATTATGAAAAGATCAGTATGAACCGTCTTCTCGATCTGTTCGACGGAACGGTGATCGAGAAAGAGGCGTTCCGCGAACTGTTTTTTTCGAGTATGGATGTGGAGTCTGCGAAGAACGTTGTCGCGATGCTGAAGGACCACAAGATGGAGACGAAGACGAGCCGTCTGTCGATCATCGGAGCGGAGGGACTCTTTACCGGTCGTGATGTGGTCGTGCCCCCTGGCGAGGATCAGGCGATTATCGAGAGCGTGAAACACAGACTCGATGAGCAGGATGTGATCCTTGCCTGTATGCACTGCAGGAAATGGAAGTCGAAGACGAAGGTCGCGAGAGTTCCCGATGAGCTGGTGTGTCCGGTTTGCGGTGCCCGGCTGATCGCGGCGCTGAAGCCTTACGAGGAGCCGATGTTTGCCGCTCTGAAAAAGAAGACCCTTTCAACTGAAGAGCGGGAGGCGGAGACCCGGATGATGCGGAACGCGAACATGGTCCTTTCCAGCGGGAAAAAAGCGGTCGTGGCATTGGCGGGAAGAGGGGTCGGTCCGGAAGCGGCGGCCCGGATCCTGAACACGTTTGCGAGCGGGGATAACTTTTACCGGGAGATTCTGAAGGCTGAGCGGAAGTTCGTACAGACGCACAGATACTGGGGATAAAGAAAAAAAAGGGATGAAGAAGCTTGCGGGCTTCCTTCGTTTCCGGTCAGACGAACGTCAGATCAAAGAAGAACAGATTTGCCGGATCCTGCCCTGATCTCTGATTTGTTGCGCCAAACTGATAGGTTCCTGCTTTTTCCGCAGTAACATACCACACATATGTTCCGCCGGCGCCGACAAGGCCCGTGGTATTATCGGTGATGTAATCGTCCTTGAGAACGGTCAGTCCGGACTCAGGCGAGGCGGTCCAGTAATAGCCGGTTGTCGGGTTTCCGTCAGTGCAGATCTTCACGACCTCTCCGGCTTTCGGATTGACCACGCCGTTAAACAGTACGGTCAGCATTACGTCTCCTGCAGGGTCATCGCCCTCTGCCTCGGAAAACACCAAGGTCTGGGTCGTGGTGTAGATCGGGTCGACATCCGTTTCCCAGGGTCGTTCATATCCTGCTTTGAATGTATAGCTCCCGGCCTTTTCGGCAGTGATCGTATAATACTGGCAGCCTCCCCCGCCGGCCCATCCTTCGGGAACAGGCGTTGCCTTATACTCATCTTTGACGATCAATCCTTCACTTCCGAGAACGGTCCAGCCATATCCGGTGGTTGGATTTGACGGGAGAATATACGTCATCGACGCATTTACCGGGATCATCATTCCTTCTTTTTGGACCGTTACGGTCAAAACAGGATCATCGATATTCACAGGAACTTCCGGAGATATGCAGCCTGCTGCAAAAATGCAGATGATAAGTGTACATGCTCCGATAATCAACAGTTTCATTCTGTTCATGATGAATGATAGAACAGCCTGATATAAGTATTTTTTTAGAAAAAAGAGGGGGAGGTTACTCGTCGAGAACCTTGCTTGTCAGATCGAGCGGTAAAAGGTACTCGCCGTTTCTGTATGCACGCATGTTTCCACCGGAGATCTCATCGATTAAAACGACCTGATTGCCGATCTTACCGAACTCGAACTTGATGTCGTAGAGTTCGATGTTCTTCTTTGCGAGCTCTTCTTTCATGATGGTACCGATCTTCTGGGTGAGAACTTTAAGGCTCTCATAATCCTCGGGGGACATGATGCCCAGAATTTCAAGTGCATCTTTGGTTACTGGCGGGTCTTCGCGTGCATCATCTTTGAATGTTGTCTCGACGAATGCCGGCAGAGGGGCTGCCTCTTCAATGTAGTCGCCATAGCGGCGGTAGAAGCTGCCTACTGCACGGAATCTGCAGATGATCTCGAGTCCCTTGCCGAATGTCTTGGCAGGTTTTGCGGTCATCGTTACATTCTCGATGTCTGCACTGATGAAGTGGGTAGGGACCCCTTTTGCATTCAGGATCTCCATGAAGTACTGAGTTAATCTAAGACCAGCACGTCCGGCACCTTCAATAGTCGGGCCAACTGTGTTCATCCCTGGATCGAATACCCCATCAGCACCAGTACAGTTATCCTTAAATTTCAGCAGATAGTTCCCATCTTCTTGTGAGAATACATCCTTTGTTTTGCCGGTGTATACCAATTTCATGGTACTCATATGTTGTAACTGACCACGTATAATATTGATGCTACATGACAACAAGTAACACGCTGTCAGGGGTTATTTGTGGTACGGTTCGCCATGCAGGATACGAAACGCGCGATAGATCTGTTCGAAGAGGATCAGCCTGCACATGGTATGAGTAAAGGTCATCTGTGATAGGGATACCTTTTTTTCAACCGATCTGAGCAATTCCGGCGACAGACCAAGGGGTCCGCCGATGATAAAACAGATATTCTTCCCGGATAATTTCGCCTCGCGAAAGATCCCGGAAAACGCTTCGCTCGAAAGAGAGAGCCCATACGGATCAAGAGCTAACGTGGAGAATCCCTCTTTCACATTTGCGAGGATAAGCTCCCCTTCTTTCTCTTTTACGCGGATCTCTTCCGATGCCGAGGCATTTTCCGGGATCTTCACCTCGGCAAGTTCCGTGATGAATATTTTCCCGTAGGGACGCAGACGTTTTTCAAACTCGGCAATGCCTGCGGAAATATACGCGTCTTTGATCTTTCCGATGCAGAGGATCTGGACCTGCATCTACTCCTCTGCGGATATTTCGGGGTCCTGACTGATCTCCGAGAGCTGAATGATCCGGTCGTAGTAGGTCACTGCTTCTTTGAGTCTGCCGACAGACTCAAGCGACCGTGCTTTCAGATGCATGGCGGGCATGTGATCCTGATCGGTTTTCAGGATATGATCAGCTGCTTTTTCCGCCATATCGAATCTGCTCTGCTGGAGATAGATGATCCCGCGGCAGAAGTTTACATCAGGATCTTTACATCCTGCTGCCTCTGCTTTGTCGAATGCTGCAAGTGCTTCGGTCGGATGGCCGGTGACCATCTGCATAAATCCAAGGCCGGAAAGCACATACGGATTTTTCGGATCTGCCTGTGCCGCAGTCGTCATGTCGCTCACGATATCCTTTGGCTCGCCGATCTTGATCGAGGCAAGGGCTTTTTCGATATGGAGCAGACTGTTTCTCGGGTATTTTCCAATCAGTTTGTCATAGGATCTGATCGCTTCGGGATATTTTCCCATCCGTGAAAGCATCTCGGCATAGCCGAAAAGAGCGGCGACGTTTTCCGGGTCTTTGAGGGTCAGCTCGGCGTACTGTTTGAGTGCGTCTTCCGTTCTTCCAATGTTTGCAAGAGATGCCGCATACATGGATCTGATATTCTGGTCATGCGGACGAAGAGCCAGCATCCCGGCACAGGCTTCTGCGGCCTCTTCATCTCTTCCAAGGAATCTGAGAGCTTCTGCTCGCAGACGGCGGGTGACAATGTCATCCGTGTTTGATTCGAGCAGAAGATCATACCCGGAGAGTGCCTCTTCGTATTCACCTCTCATACTATAGATCGAGGCAAGTTTCCTGACAACATCAGAATTTGGAACACCTGCATTGAGATATTTTGCATAGACCTCGAGGACCTCATCATACTTCTGCAGCTGCGCAAGGATATCTGCGAGTTCAAGCAGGGCTTTTGTGTTGGTTTCGTCGATATCGGTCAGATGCCGCAGGACTTTTGCCGCATCTTCGAGTCTGCCGAGGTTTACGTATGCCGCTCCTTTGTCGAACAAAGCCGGGGAATGTTCGGGTGCACGCTCGAGGCACTGGTCCATGTATTCGATACAGAGTTTGAACTCGCCTTTGAGCAGGTGAACATGTCCGATCGAGTAAAGATTATGGATGTTATCAGGGTCTGTTTTGAGGGCTGCAGTATAGCAGTCCTGTGCCTGATCGAGCCGGTCGACCGATCTGCAGAGGTCTCCGCCGAGTGTCAAAAGACCTATTCTTCCTTCTCCATTGGATAATGCAACTAAAGCCGCATCTGCCGCCTCTTCGTTTAGACCGAGATCGGCGCAGAGTGTTGTGACATGCGTTGCCGCTCCAGCAATGTCGGGGTGGTCGGTCATGATCCTGATATAGGTCTCTGCAGCTGCCTGACTCTGTCCCGCTGCTGCCTGGACCCTTCCAAGATCAAGGAGGATCCCCGGGTGATCCGGCAGGATCTCGTCTGCAGAGGCAAACGCTTCCACGGCTTTTTCATACTCGCCAAGCATTTCATATGCGGATCCAAGACCGATGAATGCCGCCGGCGTATTGGCGGATAAGATCGCGGCGTTCTGATAATGGATGACTGCCTCCTCATAATTTCCGGCAGAGGCTGCTGCTTCTCCCGCGAGCAGGGTAATCGTGATGTCCCTGGGCTGATACTCTTCGCTTAACAGAAGTTCAGCAATTTCCTGTGCCTCGGCATATCTCCCGGTCCCGCTGCAGGCTTTAAGGAGACCGATGTAGGCAAGCGTGTTTTCCGGAGATTCCTCGACGAGTTTTTTCCATGATCCGGCAGCTTCTCTGTATTTGCCGGCAAGCATCATGGACGCGGCATGCTGCTCCATGGCTGCGATATTTTCAGGGGATTTTGCAAGAACCCGTGCCGCTGCATCCCCGGAGTACTGATACCGCCCGAGTCCTGCAAGACATCTGCTGTGCAGAAGTTCCATGTCGAGCCTTGCTGGAGAATGGCTCAGCACAACGCCGGCGGCTTTGTCGGCTTCGCCATATCGACCGAGTGCTGCAAGGGCGTATCCCTGCATAGAGAGAAGCCCTTCGTTCACGACGCCGACCTCGACTTTGACCTGCTCTTTTTTAGAAGACGCACTGTCAAATAAGTCCAGTTCGCTGTCCTCGAACCATTTCATTTTCGCAGGCGAGGGTCCGCTGGCGCCGAGTTTACTCATCTTCTCGAAACTTTCGAGCGCCTCTTTGTATTTCCCGGAAAGGTACTCGGCACAGCCTTTCATGTACCAGACGGCATTATTTGTCTGATTCAGGTGGATGTATTCGACGAACGCCTGAACGGCACGCCTGAACTCACCGTTCAAAAACGAGATGGTCCCAAGCAGATACCAAAGTTCGGCATTCGCATAGCCTTTTGCCAATACCTTTTCAAGCTGGATCGCGGCTTCTTTCCCGTTTCCGTCCCAGTAAAATGACAATGCTCGACGAACTGTGATGGTGATGTCATCTCCTGATGTGTAATGCTGGATCATGCCGTAGGCAGCACTTGCGTTCTTAAAGTTTCCGAGGCTTTCTTCGAGTCGTGCCCGGCGGTACCAGCCGACCACATCATTCTCGGAAAGATTCGCATATCGTTTCAGCGCTCCCTCGACATCTCCCGTCATCTCGCAGCAGAACGCAGCATTGGAGGCCATCTCGGATCTTCCAAGAGAGGAGGAGAGATCGTCATATACTGAGCGTGCTTCGGCAAACATCCCGCTTCGCATCAAAAGATCGGCATAACGGATCCGGTATTGTACATTTCCCGGAAAATGGGAGATCAGCTGTGAACAGACTGCAGCGGCTTCCCGGTATTTTCCTGAGTGCAGGAGCCACTCGCATTTCTTATCTTTGAGGTATATCTCGCTTTCCGGGAGAACGACATGTCCCATGGCAGAGAGTGCCTCTTCGTATTTTCCTGCATCCCCGAGCAGAATGGCAAGTGATGTCCAGGCATGGAAATCATTCGGGTCGAGTTCCACCGTTTTGGCATATGATCGGGAGGCGGCATCGAATTTCTGGTTCAGGCGCTGACAGGCCGCAAGTCTTTTCCAGAGATTTGCAGAACCAGGCTCTAATTCAAGTGCTTTTGTGAAATGCTGGGTCGCGTCGTCATACATTCCTTTTTCGTATGCCTGTTCTCCGCGTGCTATCCATGGGTTCTGTTTATCATTTTTGCCGAAAAGACCGCCAATATCTACCATTCCATCCTCCTGATACTCTGTTTAAACTATTTCAACCCAGTGAATATAAAGCCTATCTGTGAAACATCGGTGCCAGAAACGTTTGGACTTTATAGAACAAGACACAATAGATTTACTATGGATTCCCGTGAAACTGACAAAGATCTGCGTGATGCACAGAATTTGCCGTATGACCCGGACACACTCCGAAGAATCAATGAGCATCCCTGTTATAGTCAGGACGCCCGACATGCGTTCGGCCGGTGTCATGTAGCCGTTGCGCCGAAATGCAATATCCAGTGTAATTACTGCGTCAGGGATTACGACTGCGTCAATGAGTCACGCCCGGGTGTTGCGAGCGAGATCCTCGCACCTGGGGACGCTTTGGAGCGGATCGATGAAGTCGTTGCCCGGATGAAACATATTAAAGTCGTGGGGATCGCAGGACCAGGAGATCCGCTTGCAAACGAGGAGACGTTTGAGACGCTTCACCTTGTCCACGAAAAGTATCCTGACGTGATCTTGTGCATCAGCACAAACGGTCTGCTTCTTCCGGAAAAGATCGATCTTCTGGAAAAGTATGGGGTCAGAAATATCACGGTCACCCTGAATGCGATCGACCCCTCAATAGGCGAGAAGATCTACTCGTTCGTTGAGTATCAGGGGAAAAAGTATCACGGGCGTGAAGCTGCTGAAATTCTGCTGAAAAACCAGCTCCTCGGTATCGAAGAGGCGGTAAAACGCAAGATGCTCGTGAAGATCAATACCGTGTACATTCCCGGCGTAAACGACGAGCATATCCCTGAGATCGCAAAAAAGGTCGGAGCCATGGGAGTGTTCAACTTCAATATCATCCCGCTGATCCCCCAGTATAAATTCAAGGACGTTGTTCCGCCGACCAATGCAGACAAGACACGGATGCACGAGCTTTGTGCACCGTATGTTCGTCAGATGCGTCATTGTCAGAGATGCAGGGCAGACGCGGTCGGAATTCTGGGCAAGGATGTCCAGAACGAATTCGGCTGCTGCGGTAAAGGCGACGGTTCCGGGAAAGGATGCAGCGGCGAGTGATCCATTTTTCGGAAATGGCTCCCTGGCCCCTTTCTATTTTTCGGGCGTATTTGCTTTTTTTCTTCCGTTCGTTTCCTCTCTACCCCAACAATTAAAGCCTTTACCTACTAATAATAATGTACCTTACATACACCCGCCCCACGCTTCACAGGTTTGGCGGACAAAAACGGTTAGATGGGGAATCTGGAAATCTTCCCATTATATAACAATGATATCAAAAATACCGGCAGAGCCCAAGGCTACGGAAAAGTCTGTGAGGCTCTCAACACTCTCGGGTATATTCTATCCAAAAAATGAGCCTGAGCTGAAGGAGCTTTTATCTGCTCTTTTTGCATCTACGGTGACGTCTGTTTCGGATCCATACGGGATACTCGTCCCTCATGCAGGGTATATTTATTCGGGACAGACGGCAGCATGCGGGTATGCAAAGATCTCTCCTGCATTTGCCGGGACCTTTGTTCTGATCGGTCCAAGCCACACGGGAGTGGACACCTCCACCTCGGATATGATCTGGGAAACGCCGATTGGAAACGTCCTCCCGGATCTTGATTTCATCGAAGCCCTGAGTTCATCCGTACCGGTGGATAATGATCTGATCTCGATAAAGGAGAACTCTCTCGAAGTTCAGATACCCTTCATCCGGTATAGGTTCCCGAAGGCCAAAATCGTCCCGATCCTGATGGGCGATCAGTCCCCACGCGGAGCAGAACGGGTCGCTCAGGCGGTTTTGTCTGCTGCCAAGACGACAGGGATCCGCCCGATCATCATCGCATCAGGCGACGGTTCGCATTATGTTCAGGCAAAAATCGCCGAGCAGAATGACTTAACGGTCCTTGCAGCCATACGAAATCTAGACACGTCCGCCTTCTATGATGCACTGTCGAGACTTCGTCCCTCCATGTGCGGATTCGGCTGTATTGCCGCAATGGCAGAGATTTGTGCATCGTTCGGCGCAAAAGAAGCCCGTGTTATTTTATATCAGACATCCGGGGATGTCACTGGCGATTTGACCGAAGTCGTAGGATATGCTGCCATGGAAGTGGTCTGAAATGGCAACATGGAGTGCTCCCGGCAAAGTCATTCTCTTTGGAGAACATTCGGTTGTTTACGGAAAACCTGCCATCGCGATGGCGATTAAACCCCGCGTTCAGGTCACCGTCCGTCATTCAAAATATTATCAGAAACCAAACTCCCCGTACATCTCGGAATGCTTCCGGCTCACCGATGTGAAAGGCAGCGTGTATGTCAGATCCCAGCTGCCAAGCGCGTCCGGTCTCGGCTCTTCTGCGGCCGTTACGGTAGCAACGCTTTTTGCCATCAATGATGAATTCGAGCTTGGCTACACCCGCGAAGAAGTCGGCGATCTTGCCTTCGAGGTGGAAAAGGCGACCCAAGGAGGGCGTGCCAGTGCGACCGACACGTATGTTTCGACATTCGGCGGCCTGGTCTTTATCCGCGGTAGTGAAAAACGCCGTCTTCTTCCCCCGCAGAATCTCTCGATCGTGATCGGCAACTCGCTTATCTCGCACAACACCGCGGAGATGGTGGAAAAAGTTGCTGAGCTCAGACGGACCTCGCCCGTCATTGCAAACGGGATCATGGATGCTATCGGCGGCGTGACCATGGAAGCCATGCACAATCTTGAAAATCCTAAAGAGCTGGGGGTTCTGATGAACCGGAACCATGCTCTTCTCGACGCACTAGGTGTGGGTCACCCGGTTTTATCCCAGCTTGTTCTTGCGGCCCGGAATGCCGGCGCATACGGAGCAAAACTTTCAGGAGCCGGCGGAGGAGGATGTATCTGGGCATTATGCTCAAAGGGTTCCCGCAATCGGGTGGCAGGGGCAATCGAAGACTGCGATGCCCGCCCGATAACCACTTCCATTGACACTGAAGGAGCACGGAGGGAAAAAGATGAGTGAACCTGTCATCATCAAACTCGGCGGAAGCATCGTAACGAAAAAATCCGAAGACGGCATCGTCGATTCAGCAAAGATCAAACTCCTTGCTGAGCAGATCGCGCCGTTTGCCGGGAAATTCCCCCTCATCATCGTCCACGGGGCAGGTTCATGCGGCCATCCCGAGGCAAAAGCCTATGATATCCCGGGCGGGGTCACGAAAGCAAACGCCGCAGGTATTTTTGTTACGCACACGGCGGTTTCCAAGCTCAACCGCTCGGTCGTTGCCTCGCTTCGTGAAGCCGGCATGGAAGCCGTCTCTCTCCATCCGTTCGGCTGCTGTCTTGCAGAAGACGGACGACTCGTCTCTGCCGGCGTTTCGCAGATCAACGAAATGCTTGCACTCGGGCTCGTCCCGGTTCTGCACGGCGATGTGGTTATGGACACAAAACGCGGCGCCTGTATCATATCCGGCGATCAGATCGTTCCCTACCTTGCCGTCAACCTCGGCGCAAAACGTGTCGGCATCGCGACCGATGTCGGCGGCGTTCTTTCGAACGGCGAGGTGATCCCGGAGATCAACCGGACGAACGTCGGTAAAATCGATCTCGGCGGTTCGTCGAGCACCGACATAACCGGCGGCATGCGTGGAAAGATCAATGAACTTCTCCTTCTCGCCGATGAAGGAATCGACTCGCACATTTTCGCCGCGAACCGTGTGGCGGATTTCCTCTTTGGAAAAAATTACGGCGGGACCCTGGTAAGAAAATGACCCCTGATAAACGTACATCATCAAGAAAACTGGATCATCTGCGTCTCTGCAGTGAAACCGACGTAACCGCCGGCAGTGCTGGATTTGAAGACGTCATTCTTGTACACAATGCATTACCCGAATGTGATCTTGACAGGATCGACCTCTCCGTCGATTTCCTTGGAAGAAAACTCTCCTCGCCCCTCTTCATCTCCGCAATGACCGGCGGTCACCCTGACACCAAAGAAGTGAACCGGGTCTTAGGGTCTGCTGCGGAAAAATACGGTCTTGCGATGGGTGTAGGTTCCCAGCGTGCGGCTCTCGAAAATCCCGATCTTGCTGATAGTTTCAGTGTTGTGAGAGACGCCGCACCGCATGCATTTCTGTGTGGAAATCTTGGTGCGGTTCAGCTGGTCAACCATGGTATGGAATGGGTCGATGCCGCGGTCGACATGATTGATGCCGATGCACTCTGTATTCACTTAAACTTTCTTCAGGAAGCCATCCAGCCGGAAGGCGACCACAATGCGACCGCATGCCTTCGCGCCATCTCACAGGTCTGTAAAGAAGCAAATGTTCCTATAATCGTAAAAGAGACCGGATGCGGTATTTCGTCAGAAGTTGCCGCCCGGCTTTTCGATGTCGGTGTTTCAGCTGTAGACACCGGCGGATACGGCGGTACGTCGTGGGCAAAGATCGAGGGTGCCCGTGCACAGAAACGGGATGCTGCCGGTGATAAGACCCTGATCGGGTTGGGGGATTCTCTCATAACATGGGGAATACCTACCGCGGTCAGCGTTTTTGAGGTAGCGAAGGTGAGTAAAGGGCCGGTCATTGCTACAGGCGGGTTGAAGACCGGTCTCGATATTGCAAAAGGGATCGTGCTAGGTGCAACGCTTGGAGGGATGGCTTTATCCCTCCTTGACCCGGCTCTTGCCGGCGAAGAAGCCTTGGGATCTGCAATAGACACAATTCACACGGAACTCTCTGCTGCAATGTTCCTCTGCGGGGCAAAAGATATTTCCTCCCTTTCCAAGGTCAGGTATTACCTCTTAGGGGACATCAGGCAGATGATTCGGACATAAAAAAATCAGGAAACATAATATGGTAGACATAGAAGTTATAGCCGTTGGCGGATACAACGAGGTCGGGAGAAACATGACCGCGGTCCGTGTCGGCAAAGAAATCGTCATTTTTGACATTGGATTATATCTGGACCCGATAACGGGCAGCAACAACGTGGATATGGAGAATATGCACTCTCTGGATCTTATCCAGATGGGCGCCATTCCCGATGACACGGTAATGAACTCGGTCGAAGGGACCGTAAAAGCGATCGTATGTACGCACGGTCACCTTGACCACATCGGTGCGATCCAGAAACTCGCTCACCGGTATAACTGCCCGATCATCTCGACACCCTACACGAACGAGCTGATCAAACAGCAGATCGAAGGCGAACGCAAATTCACGGTGATGAACAAGACCTTTGCGCTCAAAGCAGGCGGAAAATATACCATTTCCCAGACCCTGACCTTAGAGTTCATCCGAGTTCAGCACAGTATCATCGATTCGGTAATGGCAGTTCTCCATACCCCGGTCGGCTGCGTCGTGTATGCAAACGATTTCAAGTTCGATATGACGCCGGTGATCGGCGAAGCTCCCGACCTCGCCCGTATGCGTGAGATCGGCAAACAAGGCGTCAAGGTCCTGATCGTTGAATCCCTGAACCTTGATGACCGCGGATACTCTCCAAGCGAACAGGTTGCCCGTCTTCGGGTCCGTGACGCGATCATGCGGTGTGAGGACGATAAAAATGCCGTCATTGTCTCTACGTTCGCTTCGCAGATCGCGAGGATCAAGACCATCACCGAGTGTGCCCGTGAGATCGATCGGATCCCGGTCCTTCTCGGACGCAGTATGGAGAGGTACAACACCACTGCCGAGGTCCTGAAGCAGGTCGCCTTCCCGCAGGGGACAAGTATCTACGGAAACAGAAAAACCACTGACCGTATGCTCCGCCGCGTTCTCAAAGAAGGCAAGGACAAGTTCCTTCTCGTTGCGACCGGTCACCAGGGTGAACCAGGATCCATGCTTTCCCGGATCGCATTAAATGAGACCCCTCTCAAAATCGAGAAGGGCGACAAGGTCCTGTTCTCGGCAAACATCATCCCGACGCCGACCAACTATGCCCAGCGTGCCGAGGTCGACCGCCTTCTGATCCGGCAGGGTGCCCGGATCTTCGACGGACTCCACGTTACGGGTCACGCCTACTATCAGGAGCATTACGATCTCCTTTCCATGCTGAATCCAGAACACATCATCCCGTCCCACGGTCCGTTCTCAATGAAAGCGGGTCATGTGACGCTTGGTTCTGAGTTTGGATACGCACTGAACAAAGAGATCCACATTATGCAGAATGGAGACCGCCTGGTCCTTCCCAAATGAGATGATCCTATGAAACTTGATGAATATCTGAAAACTGTTGCCGCCAAAGTCAATATGGAGGCGGACGAGTATAGTAAAGCGGTCGACACGACCCTGCAGAAAGCAGCGTCCCATCTCCTTGTGGGGGGAGGAAAACGTCTTCGCCCGGCACTCGTGCTTCTCTCGGCAGACGCGGTCCGGAGTGGTGCGTCGGAAGATATTTTTCAGGCAGCCCTTGCGCTGGAATGGACACACACCTTCACCCTAGTCCATGATGATATCATGGATGGGGATTCTCTCCGCCGCGGCAGACCGACGGTCCATGTTGTTTGGAACGAAGCTACCGCAATTTTGGCGGGCGATGTTCTGTATGCGAATGCATTTGAACATCTCTGCTGTGTGAAAAAAGCGACGGCAGAATCCAAAGTCATCGCCGTCCAGATGCTTGCCCACTCCTGTCATGAACTCTGCGAAGGTCAGCAGGAGGATGTATCCTTCGAGACGAGATCGGATGTGACCCTGGAAGAATACCTCTCAATGGTCCGGAAAAAGACCGGTGTCCTCTATGCGGCCGCCGCCGGGATCGGGGCAGCCCTTGCAGGTGGAGATATCAAGCAGATCTCTGCTCTGTATACACTCGGTCTTAACACCGGTATCGCATTCCAGATCCAGGATGATATCATCGATCTTCTCGCGCCATCTGAAGTCTCCGGCAAAGATCAGGGCTCTGATCTCCGGGAAAACAAACAGACCATCCTTGCGATCCTTGCCCGCGACGGAGGCATCGACCTCTCCGCTTACCATAAGCCTGACCTTTCGAAAGAGGAGATCGCCGATGCGATCCGTCTTCTTGAGACGTCCGGTGTTCTGGACAAAGCCCGCGGCATTGCCGAAAAACTCATCACGGACTCCAAAGCCGGCCTCTCTGTCCTTCCGGATTCGGAAGCAAAGACGCTGATCCTGGAGATGGCGGACTTCTTCATTGCAAGAGGCTACTAACTTATTCTTTTTTTTGGCGGACTGCCCGTAGGGGTGGTCTTAGCTGAGCAAATCTCTGATTTGCGAACGTGCGCCGATTCGCGGTTGGTTTTTCTCATGTGTCCACACTCATCCCAACTACTTCCTTCTCAGAGCTTACCTATCTCCCCATCCTTCCACTCCTGTCCCACTTTTCGTGCATTTCGTGTGATGGCGGGGTGGACGCTGAAAGCGGACGACCTTAGCTGAGGCGGATCGACGGCGCAGCCGGCGATTTTAGCGGAGCAAATCTTTGATTTGCGATCAAGGCAAATGCCTTGCGAGAATGCGCTCATCAAAAAGAATCCCGTACACGAAATCGAAAAATATCGGCTAAGGTCGCCCCTACGGGTCGTCTGCTTCGCTTCGCTCGCATCCAACCCGCCACTCGCAAGTTTCCTTCGAAAACTTGGTCGCAAGTCTATCGACTTGCTCCGCTGAGGCTACCCCTACGTGGCAGCCCGCCTCCGCTGAGGGCGAGCCTGTTCGCAAACCTTCGGTTTGTCTCCGACTCGGGTCTACGACCCTCGCTTGACGGCTCACCCCGCCACTCGCAAGTTTCCTTCGAAAACTTGCTCAGCTAAGATCGCCGGCTGCGCCGTCGATCCGCCCCCTAAATTCATGTCATATCACGTCCAAATACTACCCCATGAAGTTTTCGCGGGAAATTGAACTTCGGGGCCACATTGTAGATTCCGGCATCCTTGCCAAGGTCATGGATACCGTCGTCGAATACAATGGTGATTTTGAAACGGAAGAGTTCACATTAGGCCGACTGAAGACGGATCCAAGTTATGCCAGGATGCAGATATCTGCAGAGACCCCGGAGCAGCTGAGCACGCTGATAAGCGAGCTTCGCCGTTTAGGTGTCCTTGTATCCGGAGAAGCGGAAGTAGAGCTCGTCTCGGTCATAAAAGCAAAGGTCGCACCGGAAGAGTTCTACTCTACGACCAATCACCCGACCTATGTCCATTATCAGGACATCTGGATTTCAGTTGACAATATGAAAATGGATGCCCTGATCTCGGTCGATACGAAAAATATGACGGCAAAATGTGTCGTGCAGGGCAAACTTCTGCCCGGAGACACCGTCGTCGTCGGCGAAGAAGGCGTGCGGGTCGACTTCCCTGAGCGTCCGCGTGAGATCGGCGTTTTCGAGTTTATGGGCGGCAATGTCTCCTCTGAGAGACCCAGCCGAACCATCATCAGCCGGATCGCAAAAGAGCTCCTCTGGGTCAAATCCACCGGGAAAAAAGTCGCTCTCGTCGGCGGACCCGCGATCGTCCACACCGGGGCAGGGGACGCGGTGGCCTCGATGATCCGTGAAGGATATCTGGATGTCATCTTTGCCGGCAACGCTCTTGCGACGCACGACCTTGAGAGCAGCATCTTTGGCACATCGCTTGGGATGAACCTTGCGACCGGCGAACTCGTGAGCGGAGGACACCGACATCACCTCTATACCATCAATAAGATCATGAACGCCGGCTCGATCCGTGCCGCCGTCGAATCGGGACTCGTTACCCGCGGGATCATGTATGAATGTATCAAAAACGATGTGCCCTTTGTGCTTGCCGGCTCGATCCGTGATGACGGTCCCCTGCCTGACGTTATCCAGAACGTCATGGAGTCCCAGGATGCCATGCGCCGGCATATCCCCGAGTTAGGGATGGTTTTGATGGTGGCAACCCTCCTGCACTCCGTTGCGGTCGGAAATCTGCTCCCCTCTCATGTCAAAACCATCTGCGTGGATATTAATCCTGCGTCCGTCACAAAACTTATGGACCGCGGGACCTCTCAGGCAATCGGGCTGATCAGCGATGCCGGAACGTTTATGCCGCTCCTTTTAGAAGAGTTGAGAAATCAGTCGAAACGCTGATTCTCTGAGTATTTTTGAGGGGAACTCTTCCCTCATCTTCCCCTTTCTTTGTCCGGGTCAGGTGAACTTCAACACGAGTACCTTCAGCAGTTTCACCGTTCCGTCCGTGAAGATCCCCCGCAGTCCTACATTTCTGGTTCCCGTGATCTGTACGGCCACTCCCGAATAGACGATCTCTCTCTCTCCTTTGGGCACATCCTGTATCACCGGAGAATATCCTTCGATTTCCAGAGAGATCTGTACGAGTTCATCGACTCTCCCTCCCTCATAGATCGTCACGATGATATCATTTCCCGATATTGCGGCATGCATCAGGACATCAGGATCATCAAGAGATTGATCTACAATAAAGGTTGCTCCAAAGAGTAACCCTGCAAGGGAACCTGCCAGGATCAGCATAATGGTTATGATCAGGAATACCGCCATCAATAATCGCCTGTCTTTTGGACTGCGTTTCTTATAGCGAATTACCATATCAGCTCACCCTAGAATGATCAGACTGCCGACATAGGTAGAGGCGTCTGCCGGTTCGACGTAGATCATTACATGTTCTTCTTCGTTAGTGGGTGGGATCTCCACAAGACCGTACATTACTCCTCCGCCTGCCTGGGCAAGGGATATGATCTCGCGTGTTATCGACATCCCAAATGAATTTGTAATACCCAGCTGATCTGTACCCGTCATCTCCGGGTTCAGCGCATCGGCAAGGTCCGTTCCGTTTTCCGTGACCGCAAACGGGTACAATCCAGGGATATGCAGTTCACTCTCCGGGTCCTTGATCATGTCTATGACAGACTCGATCCCTTCGGCTTGTGCCAGATATTTCATGTTTCGCACCTGATACGTCAGATGCTCCCGCTCGGTCCAGTCAATATATTGAGCCTGAGATAAGGGGTTGTCCTGGATATATATGCCCGAGCCGATGAGCCAGGAATCATCCACCTGCATTACATAGGACAGTTTATACTCCTGAGCATAGTTGTGATCCGGGTTTGGATACAGATAACAAACATATCCTCCGCCCTGCTCGGATCTCGCGATAACTCTCTGCACTGCCTTTACTCCGTTCGCGTCCTCCATGAACCATCGATTGCTCCCAACAAGACCTGGCTGGTAAGGAAGCGCCAGTACCTCCCCATCCATATCATAGGCGAATATATACATCTCGCCGTCAATGAACTCGCCGTTTGGATCATTGAATGCGGCAAGAGCCTGCTCTTTTCCCACCTTCTGGGCATACACATACGCCTTCTCGACAAAGGCTTTCAGCTCCTCAGTGGTCGGTGTGTTCGTGGTTTCGTTTGTGGTCTTCGTTAGAGCATTGTCGGTAATAACCATCCGCCATTCCATGCCGTATCCTGGATACACCGTGTTCCATACCGCATTGGTCTGGACGAGATTTACCCACGAAGTATCATAGAAAAAGTACGAGACATTTCCCGACGGATTTTCGCAGATGGTTTTCGCTGCGTACTGGGTGGAACTGCTTTGATAAAGAGCATCGGTGAGTATGTTGCGGCCGATCTCTTCTGTGTCCTGATCATATATCTGAAGCCCGTTGTTTTCGGTCACCCATATCGTGTAGCCGTATGAGGTTCTCAGATATTCATTGATCCCTGAGAAGAGATCCCATGTATTGATCCCGACTCGCAGCGTTCCGTTATAGTTTCCCTCAGTATCGTACACTGCAGTGGTGATCGTAACGCCGTTATCTCCGTTAAGTAAACGTGAATATCCTGATACGATACACTGTGATCCGGCAGCTTTGAAATCCTCTTCGGTATAATGGTTCGTTGCCCTGCTGACGCCGATCTCCATGGTTTTACCCAGGTCCTCAGTTGAGGCGATGAGTATCTCATTTGTGTCGAACAGTGTTGCCTCATACGAGTACGGGACATCGCGTCTCAGTTTGAGCAGGGCAAGGTCGACCGCGGGGTCATCGACCGACACGCCGTCAAGTTCCCGAGCGGTATTCCATACTAAACAGCATGTCTGCTCCATCTCTTTGCTGATCATATAGACCAGCGGATAGAGCGTAGTATTCATATCGCTGATCTGTTCAGCAGAAATCGGTTCCAGTTCAGCGGTGTTTTCTGCGGTAATGCACCCCGAGGTAAAAATGAAAAAGAGCAATATACCGATAATTCCGATCATCACAACTGTATGTTGTTTCATTTTTTTTGTACCTGGGTCTTGATAATGAACATTGTGGGGGGAATGTTCTTATATCTTTTTATTCTGGAAATCATTTCATAGTTTTTTGGGAAATTTGATGCTGGATATATAAAATTGTATGATTTCTGGTGCCGACCTCCTTACTCCAGAATCATATAACTGGCAAAGTAGGTGTCATTCCCCACTGGTTCAACGTAATCCAGAACAAACACCTCTTTTTGTTTTACCGAGTCCCAGGCAAGTGTATACATCAGACCGCCGCCGGCCTCCCCGAGCGATATTCCCTCCCGGACAAACGACATGCCGTATGAGTTTACACTGCCGAGCTGATTGGTTCCGACCAGAGCCGGGTCTTGGGAAAAGGCCAGGATCGTCCCGTTTCCGGTGACTGCAAACGGGTAGAGTCCTTCTCTCTGGAATTCACTATTCGGGTCCATCATCATCTCAGTAACCGCGGGGATGCCGTCGACCGCTGCAAGATACCGCATGGTCCTAACCTGCTGGATCAGAGCGTTTCGGGTCTGCCAGTCAACATTGACCGTATGGGAAAACGAGGTATTATGCACATACATTCCCGCACCGATGTACCACTCGTTATCTATCGGCAGCACATAGGACAACTTTAACTCTCTTGAGTAATCCTGATTCGGGTTTGTATACAGATATAAGACATATCCTCCTCCCTGTTCTGCCCTAGCTATTGTCCGTTGAACAAATTTTACGCCGTTTGCATCTTCGGTGAACCAGGCATTTCTCCCGACGAGAGCCGGCTGATACGGGACCGACAATATCGTCCCATTCATATCTCCGGCAAATATATACAACTCACCGTCAATAAACTCCCCGTTTGGATCATTGAACGCCGCAATGGCTTTTTCTTTTCCTTCTGTATTGGCATAGATGTAGGCATTACTTACGAAGGCTTTCAATTCTTCCTGGGTAACGGTGAGTTCAGTGGTTTCATGGGGTAGCGGGAGATTGTCGACAAGCACAACTCGCCATGTCGCTCCGTATCCCGGATCTACGGTTTCCCACACGGCGTTCGTCTGGGAAATTATGTGTGAGCCCGGTCTATAGAATATGTAGGATGCATGCCCTGATTCGTTGTTGAGAATATCTGCAGCTGCCTCGGCAAATGAAGGTGTATATTCCGATGACTGGGTCGTGAGGTCACCTCCGATTTGCGGCGTGTCCTCGTCATAGATCACGACCCCGTTGTCCTGAGTGACCCAGACGGTATACCCGTATTCCGACCTGAGTTTCTCCACCGTTCCGGAGAAAAGATATCCTACATCAAAAGCTGCCTGGAGGGTCCCGTCAAAATTCCCCTCTGCGTCATAGACCGGTGCGATGATCTTGATTCCTCTGTCACCGTTTTGGAAGGTTACATACTCTGATATCAGACAATCAGGGCCGGCAACTCTTAGTTCTTCTTCAGTGTAGGGGGTGGTTATTATTTCCGTGCCGATGAGCTGTTGGTTATTCACATCCCCAGTAATGGCAGTAAGGATATTTTCCGTATCGACTCTGCCGACCTCATAGGACAGAGGGATCTCACTTTTGAGTTTCAGTAAAGCCAGAGCGACCGCCGGGTCATCTGCCGGCACGCCGTCCAGTTCCCGTGCCGCATTCCACACCGTCGCGGTCATCGTCTTCATTTCGTCATCTATGGTCTGGATATATGGGTAAAGGACCGTGTCCATCTCTGTATAATACTCATCAGTGACCGGTTCCAGATTTTCTGTCTCCGGGATAAAATTTATGCATCCGGAGGCGGATATGAAAAGAAGAACTATGATTATAAATACTATCTTTGAAAAAGCATGTCGTATCATGATCAGATTCCTTAGTGAACAATAGTAGAGGGAAAGTTCTTATACCTTTTGTTATGGGGAACTTTTCAGGAAATCAGCGGGAATGAGATGATACCGGCATACAGATTTTTGGGTGCCTGATCGGTAATTGTCCTTGCGAATGAGGAAATAGGTTATAATCCTCTAAAAAATGGGGTTATTTATGTGAACTTCATCGTGTTCATTTTAAGGAGTTGTGTTTTGCCGTCCGAAAATATCCCGCGAACCGCAATATCTCTAACACCCGTTACTCCTTCACCGACTCCCGTAAAGTAGACTTCTCCCGTGCTGGAATTTGGTGCCGGTTTTAGTGAGGCTGAAGTCGGGAGCGAGACTCCTTCGATCTCCAGCGAAAGCATGACCAGCTCATCAATTCTGCGTCCTTCATAAATCGTTACGATCACATCATTGCCAACTACAAACACATGCAGCAGTACATCCGGATCCTCAAGTGATTTATCTATGACATACCCGGTTCCGAGAAGTACGGCCGCGGCACAGGCACCTACAATGATGAGCGAAACAATTCCCAGAATAACTATCATGATCAGGCGTTTTTCTTTCTGACTCTGTTTTTTGTATCTTAGTGCCATATTGATTTACTCCAAACGCATCATACTTCCGTAGTAGATATCCTCATCTGCAGGTTCTACAGAAATGAGTACATACACCTCTTTTTCCGCGACCGAGTCCCACACAAGAGTATACATCAGTCCTCCTCCGGATTCACCCAGGGAGATGATCTCCCGTATGGGCGACATTCCGTAAGAGTTCGTGTATCCAAGCCGGTTCTTTCCGGTCTCAGAAGGGTCATGGGCATTGGCGAGGATGTCTCCATGTGGATTCAGGGCAAACGGATAGAGCCCTTCGACCTGGACCCCACTCTCTGGATCATTGATCATCTGCAGAATATCTTCCTGAGGGAGTAAGGTGGAGAGATATTGGAAGTTTCTCACCTGGGTGACCAACTGATCGCGTTCCTCCCAACTGTAGTTCAGGGACGTAGTTCCCGGGTATATTCCCGCTCCGATCAACCAGTCATCGTCGACGGATATAATATATGAAAACTTTAATTCGGTGATGAAGGCGTTGTTGGGGTTTGGATACTGGTAATACACAAACCCTCCTCCAAACTTTGCTCTGTCGATAAATCTCTGGACAGGCTTTACTCCGATGATGTCTTCCCCGCTCCATCGATTTATTCCGATCATGCTCTGTTGATATGGAAGGGCAAGGGTCGTCCCGTTCATGTCATAGGCAAAGATGTAGAGTTCTCCGTCGATGAACTCACCCTGCGGATCATTGAATGCACGCAAAGCCTCCTCTTTGGTATGGGTCCGTGCGTACAAGTATGCCTTCTCGACAAATGTCTGGAGTTCTTTTGTGGTGAGCCGGGCATCTTCGCAGGTATTGGCATTGATATTGGTGTTGATATTGTCACAGAGAACGATTCTCCATTCAATGTCGTTTGGGAGCATTAAAGTATACCAAACGGCATTTGCCTGAACATACTCGGTCCATCCGACGTTTTGAAACATGTATGATATGTTCCCTTGTTTTTCTGCAGCGATCTGGTACATGGCATTTTTGACCGTTGTTTCGCTGTACAGCGGGTCGGTCAGAGCGTTTTTGTCGAGTTCCTGAATATCCTCGTCATAGATCAGTACACCGTCCGGCTGCATTGCCCATATGGTGTAACCTTCCTGCTTTTTCAGCTGAGATACCGGCCCGGCAAAAAGATAGGCCGGGTTCAGGGAGACACGAAGCGACGCTGTGTATGTGCCATTTTCGTCATAGATCGGGGCAACGATGAGAATACCTCTTTCTCCGGTGATAAATGTGATGGGCTTTGTGATAATGCAGCCGTTCGTCGTATTGGTGAAATCCGCATCGCTGGTCGAGATTCCAGCCTGTTTCCCAATAAGATCCTGTTTATCCTGTTTGCTGATAACCGCAAGAAAGGTGTTGTCTGCACTGACGACATATACGTCATATGCGGCAGGGATGTCGCGGCGAAGTTGTAATAATGCTTGGTTTAATGTGGGGGTGTCTGTATTAGTTCCCGTAAGATTACCTGCCGTACTGTTTGTGAGAATGAAGATTTCGTTGAGTTGTTTTTCAAGGCTTGGGACGAACGTATCTAATGAACTCTGCATCTCGGCGATTTTTTCATCAGAGAGCGGTCCCATCTGTCGGGTCGTTATACATCCAGTGGTTAAAATGAGCGCCAGGATCAGACATACTATCATAAAATGTATTGTTTGCTGAGTCATTGTGCCGTAATCCCGGTCTATATAATTATTTTTTTACGTCTCCATGTATATAATATCTTGTCTATTTTTCCCTGGATTTTGTCCAGTTTTTTAGGAGCATGTGTTTACTCTTTCTCCTGCAAATGGGTTGTTTTTTTCTCATTTCCGGGTTGTTCTGGGACTTTTCAAGGCCTGGTGTTTTTTGAGAGGGGGGAGAAGCTCTTTAAGCTCATGGGCGATTTCGGCTGGGATTTGGAATTAGGAGGAAATGATGAGAAATCTACCGAAAAATGATGTGATACTCACCATTAAGTTCTCAAATTTGGCTAGGTACTCGGTTCTGAGTTCACCAGGTTGTGCGGTTCTGCGCGTTTTTGTCGGAAATTGCGGTGTCAGCGGGGATTATCGATGTCACGCATAGATTTCGAGAGAGAAGGATTTGAGTTATACGTCTGCTGCGGCCTGGCGTATTCCCGAGACGCAGTTTCGGGTTATGTTGCGTCAAAGGGCACGTGGGCAGGCAATACGTCAGGGCTTATACGTGATACCTTGTTTTCCACGGAGAACTTTCCCCTTGCATGAAAAGGAAGGAGGGTTCCTTCCCGTTCAGCTCTCATTCACAATAAACACATAATTCGTTGAATCGAACAGACTGTAGAAAAGATGCATGAACTCTTTGATGATGTCAAGAGGAGCCGGGATGACTATCTCTCCAATGGACAGGGTGGTAAGTGAGGCGTTGGTCGGTGTGGGGGTAGGAGTCGTGGTGGATGTAGTGACCGGGGAGTTCACGTAAATTGCCCGGGAATACGAATCTGTTGCTCCCGTACTATCGATGACCGTCAGCTTAACTATATAGGTTCCTGCCGAGGTAAAGGTGAAGGAGGGATTCTTCGTCGCCGAAGAGCCAAGTCCGCCGAAGTCCCAGACCCATTGTGTGGGCGAACCAGCGGATTTGTCAACGAACAAAACAGTTAATGGCATGGTTCCGGATTCGGATGAGGCTGTAAAAGATGCGTCGAGCCCTACTTTATTCACCGTGATCACGACCGTTTTATACACCGTTCCGTTAGCATTGGTTGCCGTAAGATTTGCTGTGTAGTTCCCGACGCTCGTGTATGTGTGGGTCAGCGTACCGCTCAGTGAGGAGAGGGAAGCAGTCGACCCATCCCCATAGGTCCACGAGGTCCATGAAGTCGAGGTTGCATTGGTTATATTATACGTGAATTTGACCGGCAGCGATACGGTACCTGAGGTAACATTTGCGGAAAGCGTGATGGTCGGCAGGATTTTTGCTGCGGTTGCCGGAAAAGTGTGGGAGATAGTAAGCAGCTGCGTGCTGGGATTTACGGTCACATATGTGGAAGAAACGGAATCTCCATTCAGCGAGACTGTAGGTTTGGCTGCAGTGAATACATACCCGGATGCGTTTTGGATCGTGATGGTCGCGGTGTACTGCGTATTTTCTCCAAATGTTGAAGCACCGGCATTCCATGATACACTGACCGGCGTCCCTCCGCCAGAAACGACGAAGGTAGTGTCTGGCGTTGCGCTATACACCGGAGCGGTAAGTTCGGTTACGGAAAGAGAGGTGATGTTGGTAAGAGTCGGGGCTGGACTAACGGTGATGTTGTGTGATGTTGTACTAGATTCCATTCCTTCCTTGCTCACAGTCAGACTCACAGTATATGTTCCGGCACTTGAGAAGGTATGTGTTGGATTTTGATTTAAAGAGGAATCTCCATCGCCAAAATCCCAAGCCCAACTATTAGGTGATCCGGTAGACGTATTGGAAAACTGAACACTTAGAGGAGCAGTTCCCGATGTAGGATACATGATAAAAGAGGCTGTGAGCGGGATTACTATCTCATTAACTTGAATATCAAGGGTCTTGATATCAGTCATTCCAGAAGTGGCATTTGTGGCTGTGAGAGTTGCAACATAAGGTCCAGGCGTAGAATATGTGTGAGATGCACTTGTTTGGCCGAATACATTATTTTCTGAATCAGTTGCAAAATATTTGAGTGTGAGAGATGTGGTATTATCATCAACAGAAAAAGTAAATGTCACTGGAGAATTTACATTAACTTCTATTGAATTTGCAGTGAAAGAATTAATTTTCGGTTCGTCATCTGCACTCACTGCTCCCACGCATCCCATCACAAGGAACATCGCGAGAAGCACCAGTAAACATTGTTTCAGTATCATTTTTCAACCTCCTCCATTTAGATCGACCCGACCGCAAACAGCAGCATATACACGATGATCAGACCAAGGAATGCGGCAACCGCAGCTTGACCGGCCCGCATATTCTGACCTGCGGTAAGACCCTTCCAGGTCACGACCGCTGACCAGATACCAGCTGCAAACTGACCCAGGATCGGGATCCATCCGATCACCGGATACGAAAGCGTGCTTCGCATAACGATCGCCATGATCTCTGAAAACCGAACCTCCGGCTCACAGACCCGTGCAACGATCCCGGTGATCAGTGCCTGGATCATCACGCAGATGATCCAGATCACATACAACACCAGGACGAACAGGACCAGAAGCATCAGATCGGTCTGTAGAGCAGAAAAGATCGGGAAATCCGTGATGGAGATCCGCAAAACGACCGGGAGCACATACGCGATCATCAGGACCGAAAGAACCGCCCACAACGCTCCCGACAACAAAAACATTCCCAGAGCGTCCCGGGGTGTCTCGCGCAGATAATAGGAAAACGCATCCGAAGGCCGGGTGATAAATCCGATCGCTCCGCCGTTATACGGCACTTTCTCACGCTTCTCTCCTCTCTCCGGTCTATCACGTTTCGCAGGTCTCTCAGCCTTCGCCCGTTTCTCCCGGCGTGCAGGAGCACGGGAAGACTCGACCGGCGGATGCAAAAGCGTCCCGCACAGGGCACAGACCTCATCATCCACATGGTTTCGTGCCCCGCACGCAGGACAGTATGTATCCTGCGAATTTCTTTGAGTCGGCTGGGCGACCGTGGTCACCGTGTACTGATGTTGCTCCGGCGCATACATCGAATGGTCTTCCTCGGGAATGATCTCGGAAAGCTTCTGGATCCACTGTTCGCGGTCAGGCATACCGGAGAACAGCAGATGCATCTCCTTCTCTCCCTCTCTTCCCGCGATCTGCAGGGCAATGCCCGGCTCGCCGACCTCACCCGCGAGACGGATGGCCCGGACAAGCGTGTTCAGTGAAAACTCACCTAAAATTGCCGCCTTGCCCTCAATAACCATCCGGGTGTTCGTCAGATGCAGCGTAATAAAATTCCGCTTGATCCGAACGCCGCCTGTTGATAGGATCACCCGCTCACCGGCATCGGGAGCGAACAACCCGGTACAGGTCACGACCGTCGGCTCAGACGCAGCTGAGATCAGTGTCTGTCGTACCGGCAGTTTCGCTTTTATTTCCTGCATCCAGGCACTTCGGGCGGACTCTGTCGGGAATGACAGGACCATCTGCTTTGCGCCTGTCTGCGATCCAACGGAAAGCGCGATCGCCGGTTCCCCTTCCTCAGTCTCGAACGCCGCCGCATCCATCAGCTCAGCGATCGCAAACTCCCTGCCGATCTTTCCGGTCGTATTCTGAAGGATCAGCCGGATGTTTGTCAGATATATGGTATAAAATGTCCGTTTGACTCGGACGCCCGCCGTTTCGATAACGACTGACTCACCGGAAACAAAATCCGGACGGATACTGTTTGCCGGGATATCGGGTGCAGGAATGGAGGTTTTGATCTTCAGCTCAGGCGCAGGGATCCGAGGGGGGACTGCGGTCCGGGGCTTTGCGACCTCGCCTCCTCCTTCGGCAAACGGTTTTACCCCGCTGACCTTCGTGATCTGATCTGTCCATGCCTCCTGCTCACCGATCTTGAATGCATTCCCTACCGGGAACCCCCAAATCATTTCCTTTTGCCCGTCCGGTGTCGAGACGATAAGTTTCAGACCCGGCTCGCCTGTTTCTAGTTTACAGGGGGAGGCTGAGAGGATACTGCTGACCTTGAATTCCCTAGGTGACGGACCCCCTTCAACAATGAGCCGTTCACTTGTCAGGGTGGCAAAAAACTGTCGGCTCTTTACGAGTATTGGTGATGCGTAATGCCGAACTTCATTTGCGTGCATCTCAACGGGAGACATATATGATTAGGTTAACTATTTCTCATCCGAACTATTTATACATGTCAACGCGTTATGCGATGTTTTAATACGTTTGCGGGTGTATTTTCATAATATGACTGACAATTCCTGTCCTATGTGCGGAAGTACCTTCGGGTCGCTTCTGGCAAAAGGCATATTGATGATCATTCTCGGTATCCTGATGATGGTCTTTACCCTGGCCTCACTGTTCGCCAGTGAGATCCTGCTTGCAATCCTGCTGATCTTTGTGGGTATCACTCTTCTGACCGCAGGAACAACCTTCTTTGGCCAGCCAAAACGCACCTGGTGGGTCGTCGTTCTCGGTATCCTTGTGATCATTTTTGGTATCCTAACCCTGATTTTCCCGGTGATCATGCTCGTTTACGCGATGTATGTTCTTGCGGCAGCAGCATTGATCGGCGGATTGACCGACCTTGCCCTTGCCCTGATGGGAAAATCCGCTCAGGTCAACCGTGGTCTTCTCGCTGTTTCCGGTATCCTCGGCATCATTCTTGGTATCCTGTTCCTGATCAACCCGGTCATTTCGGCATTCACCATCATCGAGATCGCGGGTATCTTCTTCTTTGCTTTCGGTATCGTCGCGATCATCGAAGCATTCATGGCAAAATCCGCTGCTGTATAACCGCTGGGGCGGCCTTAGCCGAGCAAGTTTTCGAAGGAAACTTGCGAGCAAGCGAGGCTTTCCCGCCTTTTTTTCTCATCAAAATAGACCCTCGCAAATCATAGATTTGGTCGCAAGGAAAATCCTTGCTCGCAAGTCTGTCGACTTGCTCAGCTGAGGGCGAGCCTTGAGGCTCACCCCGCCTCAGCTAAGATCGCCGGCTGCGCCGTCAATCCGCCTTCTCCTCCTCTCATTTCCCTCCACTTCCACTCGAAAATAACTATTTCCACTCCAAAATCACCCTCCGATGATCAAAAACACCCCTTTTCCGACCCGATAAAACCACACCCCAAACAAAAAATACGCCCAATGCTGCCGATTTTCCCGCCAAAACACCAAAACTATATAAATAAATGCCCAGGCGCCTGAAAAAACGATAACCCCCGACAGACTACCTACCTAGGTAGTGACCTAGAGCAGCACAAAAATCTCTCATCAATCACTTTTTTTTCGGGCGCCTGGTCTCTTATTATTATTATTTTATGTACATTGCAGAAGAGAGAGAGAGAGAGAATGAAAGAAAAAAACCAAAATGAAAATTACTTCTATATAAAGTACTACCAACCTAGGTAGGTAGTCTTTCCCGGGGTATCGTTTTTTCCAGGCGCCTCCCTACCAATTTATATATAATGAACGAACAAAAACCAAAATACGCCAGATCCTGCCGATTTCAATTTTTACCCGCCGAAAATCATCATCAAAAATCCATCAAAAATGATTGCCGGGAGGTCAAAATGGAATAGAAACTCCTATTTTCGAGTGGAAACACATCAATTTTTGCACAGTCAGAAGGCGTTTGCTTTTCTCCGCTTTGGGTCTTTGCCCATCGCAAACTTTCTGTTTGTTCGCAAGGCAAAGTCTTTCCCGCAAGTCTATCGACTTGCTCGGCTGAGGGACCTAAAGATCCTCGCCTCATTTGAAGATACCATTATCTCTCATGTGCGCAAAAGCTAAACATATGAGGCAGAAGCAACCCGGTTCCCAGATCGACCGGATAACGATCCGCGGATTCCGCTCGATACGATCCTGCGATCTCCGGCTTCGCGACATCAATATTCTCATAGGAGCCAACGGCGCCGGTAAATCTAATTTCCTCTCGGTGTTCTGCATGATGGAACAGATATTTGCAAAACGTCTGCAGAACTATGTCACCTATAACGGAGGTCCCGACTCTCTTCTCTGGTTCGGCAGGCAGGAGACCGAGAAGATCAGTGTCGGCATATACTTCGGAAACAACGGATACGGTTTCGATCTCAAACCCACAAAAGATAATCGGATGATGTTCGAGGATGAATGGTTCTCCTGGAATCTCCTCAAGGAGAACCGGTCACTTGGATGCGGACACCTGGAATCTTTGTATGATGCCGGGACCGGAACATTCATCGACAAATATGTGCTGAAACATGTTCATCAGTGGGTTGTCTATCACTTCAATGAAACAGGCGATCATGCAAAAGTCAAGCATATCCATGCGATCAATGATAACATTTCCCTCAGACAGGATGCAGGCAATCTTGCCGCGTATCTCTATCTGATGAAACTGACCGCCCCGAACAATTACCAGAGGATCAGAAAAGTGATCCAGCTTGCTGCTCCCTTCTTCGAGGATTTCATCCTGCGGCCGAAACCCGAGAATCCGGATATGATCGAACTCGAATGGTGTTCTACCCATGGAAATACACTGTTCAAAGCCGCGGATCTCTCCGACGGAACGCTCAGGTTCATCTGCCTTGCAACGCTTCTTCTTCAGCCTGTCGAGAACATCCCGGAAACGGTGCTTCTTGAGGAGCCGGAACTTGGTCTTCACCCCTATGCCCTTTCATTGCTTGCGGCCCTGATCAAATCCGCCGGTCTCGTGAAACAGATCATCGTTTCTACGCAGTCGGCTCTTCTACTGAGTGAGTTCGAGTTGGAGGACATCATCGTTGTCGACTGGCGGGACGACGCCTCAATCTTCCGCAGACTTGAGGATGACGAGGAGCTCCAGAACTGGATCGCTCAGGATTATTCTCTGGGAGAACTTTGGGAGAAGAACATCTTTGGCGGGAGACCGCAGTAAGCATGGTCACCCTGTTCATATCCTGTGAAGGGTATACCGAAGAGGTTTTTATCAAACGCCTGATGGCAAAGGAACTGGCGCATCTGGGTGTCACTCTCATTCCCGTGATCGTGATGACTTCAAAGCGTAAGTCGGGGGCCGTGTGCAGAGGGGGCTGCTCTTCCTACGATAAGATCAGGAGGGATGTACTGAATCTTTGCAGACGACCGGGTTCCTATGTCACGTCAATGTATGATTTCTATAAGTTTCCGGCGATCCCGGGATACACGGTGTCCTACGATCTAGCCTCCCCTCTTGAGCGGGTGACCGAGATGGAAGCGGCGTTTGCAGAGGATATCGACCGGGAAAATTTTCATGCAAACATCCAGCTGCATGAGTTCGAGACCCTGTTGTTTTCCGATCCTTCAGCGTTTTCCGTTTGCGGGATGAGCAGAAAACAGGTGAGTAAACTCGCAGCTGTCCGCAGGGATTTTCTCCCCGAAGAAATAAACGGCGGGGAGATGACCGCGCCTTCTAAACGGATACTGCGGGTCAATCCCGGATATCAGAAACCTACCGACGGGCTGACGGTCGCACGTGAGATCGGGCTTGAGACGATGTGCACAGAGTGCCCGCATTTTGGAAAATGGGTCGCATGGATCAAAACGCTCCCCGAAACGGCAAAACAAACAGTACATGAAAGGTAAGATAAATGGAAAAAATCGATTATAAAAAAGCATTTCCCGATCTGTATAAGCCGAAGACGAGTCCTTCCGCGGTGGAAGTTCCTCCTATGACGTTCATTATGGTCGACGGAAAAGGAAACCCGAATGATTCCGACGGTGAGTATCCCGCGGCGGTCGAGCTGTTGTATGGTCTGTCTTATACGATAAAAATGAACAAAAAAGGGGAGAGTCGACCGCAAGGCTACTTTGAGTATGTCGTCCCTCCACTTGAAGGGCTGTGGAGTCTGGATGAGGGGGTCGACTTCAAAAACAAAGAGAAGTTCCTCTGGACGTCCATGATCCGCCAGCCGGAGTTCGTGACGGCGGAGGTGTTTGCCGGAGCATGCCGCATGGTCGAAGAAAAGAAGAAACTGGATACGTCAAAGGCGCGGCTCGAGATATTTTCCGAAGGTCTTTGTGTGCAGTGCATGCATATCGGCCCCTTCGATGAGGAACCTCTGACTTTGGAGAGTATGGACCAGTTCATTAGGGAAAATGGTCTGACCCCTGATCTTACCACTCGCCGGCATCATGAGATCTATCTCTCGGACCCTCGCAAAACCGATCCGGGCAAAATGAAAACCATCCTCCGCATTCCGGTAAAAAAAGCGTGAATGTTTATCCGGTTTCCCGGATGAACTGTTCCACTCTTCTGCGGATCTCTTCCGGAGAGAGGGGAATATTCGGCGATGCCGAATTTCCCGGGCGGATAAGGAGATGAACGAACGAAACACCCCGTGATACGGCGCTTGATATCTCTTGAAGGGATACGGCACGTTCGACCGAGGTGATCCCGGCCGCACGTGCGAGCATCCCGATATCTGCGGTTTCATACGCTGGACTGATCTGATTCCCGGTGCTTCCAAACGTCCCGTTGTCCAGCGCCATGATATGCAGATTCTCACATTTCTGTGCCGCGATCACCGGCAGAACTGCCGATCCGAGCAGACTTCCGTCCCCGTCGATCACATAGACTGGCGTTTTCGGTGAGGAAAACGCACAGCCAAGACCGATCGCGGACGTCTGCATATAACTGCCGAGCATGTAGAAGTTCCCTGCCCGGTCCTTTGCCGCATAGAGTTCCTTGGACGGAACTCCGATATTGGAGATGATGACCGCGTTTTCGGGAACCGCGGAGACGATTTTTTCTATCGCGTCAAGCCGTGTGAGTTCAGGTTCGGTGTATCCCGGCAGGAAAAATGTCCGGTCCGGAAGTGAACGTTTCGGATACGTAATGGGTGCATCCTGCTGGGGATCCCAGCAGGAAGGAAGGATCAGAGCAACATACGGCGTCTGCTGTGTAAACGCACCTCTGATGACCTCTCTGATCCCTTCCAGATCCGCTGCGGATCTGCAGATCCGATACGGGATGTTATACACATCCAGCAGTTTCGGCAGCGGAGCATTGAACGGGATCTGGGCACAGATCTTCTCGTCGCATACACCCCGCCAGCTTGCAAGGATCGGCAGAGGAAAGTGATACACGCAGGAAAGCGAGAGGAGTGCGTTGAGCATATTCCCAAGGCCCGAGCTCTGGATCGAGACGAGCGGACGTTTTCCGGCGAGAACTACGCCTGCCCCGATCCCGACCCCGTCCTCTTCACGTGCCAGGTCGATGACCGGGAACTCTGTTTTTAAAAGCGCGGTGAGACGCTTGTTTTTATCACACGGCAGAGAGGCGATCATGTCGATCCCTTCTTCGTGCATGATCCGAAGAACCGTTTCTTCGTTCATAATGCCGGCACCTCGCCGGGATCGACCGTGGTGTAAACGCCTATCTGTGCAATCTCGCAGTCCTTTTTCACCCGCTCGTATCCCCCGCCGGTGATGTTTAAGAGGATCGTTGCATTTTTCCGGATAGAACCCTCTTCGGCTGCGGAGATGAGGGACGCGAAGGCAACGGCGGCGGCCGGATCGATGTCGATTCCGTTTTCCGCTTCGGCGAAGATTTTAGCGGCACTCGCCGCATCGCTGTTTTCTACGGTATACATTCGCCCGCCGCAGGCTTTCATGGCATCATACACCCCGCCGCGGATCCCATATGGGGGTGTACGGTTCGTCAGGACATGTGCGGATACCGCGGCAATTGAAGCCTGTGCATTCGGCATATCCTCTTCGGTGATATGATCTCTGCCTGCATTCCATGCACGGACCATCGGAACGAACGGCAGGTTCTGGGAGAGATGGAGCTCCGGATATGCACTGCCGAAGCGTCCATCTCCGATCAGGCGAACCGCAGCTTCCCATGCGGCGATCCCTCCGGTTCCTGAACCGACCGCCTGGAAGTAATACTCGGGCAGTTTTCCTATCGTAACGGCGGCATCGAGCATCACGCAGCCCATCCCGTCCCGGCGGGCGATGTTTTTGCCGCCGCCTTCCGGGAAAAATCCCGGGGCTTCGCAGATTTTATCGGCTGTTTTTATTGCGTCGGTGTAATCTCCGCGGACTGTGATAAGCCGAATATTGCTGTGATCGAAACATCCCGCGGTCCAGAGTTTGTCGGCCGAACTTTCCGGTACGACAAGGACCACGGGTGTCCCGAATTCCGCGGACATCTGGGCAAATGCCCGGCCGGTGTTTCCGGCTGACGCCACGACCAGTGTTCCGCCTCCCGCCTCATTCAGGCGGACGATCGTCGGCAGAGCTTCCAGTTCCTTGAACGAACCGGTTGGCACATAACAGCCGCGTTCCGGATAGTAGCCGGTAAAGGTGATCCAGAGATTCGGCAATCCGAGTTCGCGGCAGAGTTTCCGGTTTTGAAAGGTCACGGGTCTTGATTTGTTCGGGACAAAGCTATGGACCGGGAGCCAGTCGCTGAAACGGAAAATACCCGGGAGATTTTCCCGGACGGTCAGCTGAGAGGCTTTGTACTCGGCCCGGACAAAACCCGGATGATTGGGGCAGGCAAGGGTATAATGGTCTTCGAGAAGTTCCCCGCCGGCAAGACAGCGTAAAACGTAATCGCCCATCTAAAACCTCCAAGCGCCGGAATGGATCCGGTCGCGGACCAGGATCGCCGCCCGGTCTCCCCGCACGCGGTCGGACTGACGAAGTCCGATGGGGATATCCGCGTCCGGGATCTGCAGCGTTCCCGCGTTTGCGGAAAACACCTGATTTTTGCAGACGGTCACGCAGGTCAGGCAGCCCATGCATGATTTGCTGATCGAGAGGTCGGGCCGGATCGCCGCGACCGGACAGAGATCTTTCGCGCACTCTGTGCAGTCATCCACGCAGCGCGAAGGATCGACACGGACCCGTCGGTCGGTGTTCTGCCAGATATCCGCGTAGGTCGCGGCGGCAAATGGAGTCCTGTTCTGGATGTCGGCGACCGGGAGCGGGATATCTTCATCGAGAACGCGGAGGGCATTCAGGGTTTCGTCATCCAGTACAGGGATCGCGGTCCCGATCGAAGTCAGGCATTCGGCGCCGAGAGCGGTCACAAAACCGCCCATCATATCGGGATGCATGCCCCGCATATCCGCAGAGAGAGAAAGATTCGGTTTCTGCGGCGACGATCTCGTCCCGCACCCAAGGATCAGACCGGGTCCGCCGTTCACGAGCGCCGCCGCTCCCGGGACGTGATAGCGTAATCCCGGATCATTTTCGAGCGGATTGATCTCCCCACAGCCGGAAACGGACGCGCTCTGCATATCCGGTTTCATCGGGAACGTGGAAAAGATCGTGGAGATCTCCTCCCCGCTCCGGTTCACAAATCCCATGTAGTTTTTGAATGCTCCGCGGGTGACGATCAGCCTGGCGGAGGACATCTCGGCAAGGCTGACCATGCGGGTGATCTTCCCCGTATCGGTGATGATCTCTGCAGTGACCGGCTTTCCTGCGGCAAGATCTGAAAAAAGGTGTCCGCCGCCGTATGAGGGGTCGTGTTCCGCATGGGATGTCCCATACACCATACAATCGACATGTCCGTTGCTTTCATTCGGGCAGGGACCGATGAACGCCGGGACCCCGTTCAGTGTCATGGAGACGACACGCCGGAAGGTTCCGGGAGCGCCGGCCTGGAACGCGAGCACCGCGGACGTTCCGGACATCACGCCGAACGTCCCGCAGGTCACCACGTCCACGTCATCAGGGGTGATCTTCTCCCCTTTTCGGATACGTTCCTTGAGGGTTTTTGCCGTTATAACGACCGCGGTTTTGTCGGCGATTTTCCGGTTGATATCTGCAAGCGTTTTCATAAGATCACGATCCCCTCCACTCTGACGTGGAGGCCGTAGGACTTCTTCAGGATCATATTGACGATGCCGGTGTGCGTCCGGTCCATCATACAGAATCCCGGCAGGAATGGATGCCTGACCCCGAATGCCGGGGGGCGGGCGATGACCCTAGCCACTCCCTCGAATCCGATCATATGGTACATCTTCAGATCAACGATATCAGCTTTGTCCCGGGAAAAAGCGGGACCGACAACATGTCCGGTGATCAGCCCGGTGGTATAATCCGCTTCGAGGACCCGTATGACATGCTGGACCGGGCATCCCGCACCCGCGGGTCTGCCTAAAACGATGTCGCCTTTTTTGATTTCCTCGCGTTCGACCAGATCAGGTCGAAACGGCAGAAGTATTTTTCGTGCTGAGGGCTCGTTCGGCAGCGCAGAAAGCACAAAGTCGTACGGAGCATTGCAGATATCCGTTCCCGAATACGATGCGGAAAGCTCTCTGCAGCTGTATTTCTGACTATCCTCATGATAATACGGGCAGGCGGCAAGGTTTTTCATGCCGGACGCTGCCAGGATCATGAATGCATCGCAGCTTTCCGCTCCGCAGGCACCGCAGTCTTTTCCCGGAGGCGTCCAGATCATCAGTCACCCCGGTAGATACTGTCGGGAGCGTCGATTTGACGGATGACTCCAAAATGTTCCTGCCATCCAATCTCCTTTTTCCCGATACATATCGTGCATACGCCAAGCGGCGGGACCCCACGGAGCATATCCTTTTCTGACGGAGCGGGCGGCATATCCGCGATCACTTTGGTGAGATACCGCATCCCGGTCCCTTGGACGGCGTTGGTTTCGATGATGTCGATATCCGGCGCGACCTCTTTGATCCGCTCGCGGAAGACCTCCTTTTCTGCCTGGGAGACAAGATCGATCTTTGTTACCACTGCCACATCGGCAAGGGCGATCATCGGGGCCATCTTCAGCGGAGCATGGGTTCCCGACACGGCCGAGATAACACACAGACCAAGTGAGTTCTTTGTGTAGGGAGTACAGCGCAGACAGAGGCCCGCACTTTCATACAGGAGGTAATCGGCACCGTTTTTTTTTTCTGCCCATTCCATCGCGTCCCGGATGACCATGATCCCCATATGATCCGGGCACATATCTCCAGAGTACACTTTTTTTGTTGGAATACCGAATTCCGCCGCGATCTCCTCGTCCTCCCAGGCCTGCACGACATCGATCTTGAGGTATGCGGCTTTTTTCGGGTCGGGCAGACTCCGGATGATCTGTTTGACAACGGTGGTCTTTCCCGCGCTCGGCGGTCCGGCTATGGCGATCAGTTTGACATTCATGCCTCGACCCCTTCGAGTCCGGAAAGCAGGTCGCCGGCACGGATGCGTTCTCTGAGATGGGTGATCTTTGCATCCATTCGGGCGATTTCTGCGAGTGTCTCCTCCTCTTTTCGTCCCGGGGTCAGGATCTTTGTTACGGCTCCATTCCCCATGACGATCCGCGTCCCGGTGAGGAGAGCGACGTAAGGATCGTGGGTCACAAAAATAATGGCCTTCTTTTCTTCACGCAGGACTTCGATGACCCGGTCCTTGAAGATGCCGGCATTTTCCACTTCATCCAGCAGAATGATCGGCGTGTTGGAAATCACGATCGCGTCGGCAATAAAGAGCGATCTGGTCTGTCCGCCGGAAAGAGCGCTCATCCGCATATGCGGCGATATTTTCTCTCCGGTAAACTCGTTTGCGACGCTGATGGTTTTCTCCATGATCCCCTGCCCGTCCAGTTTGCGGGAACGGATATGCATCTCCAGAAACTCGGAAACGATCAGGTCGGCAAGGCATTTGGTATTCTGTGTGATCATGGCGATGGGTTTTTTGGACGGATCACGGACCAGAGCCTCGCCGGGTTCGCTGCCGTTGATTAATATTCGGCGGTTCGTGACGGTATCTCCCTGGGCAAACACTTCGATATCATTGATGAAAGCGGTTTTTCCCGAACCGGTCGGACCAACGATGGAGAACGTGTCGCCCGGACGGATAACGATCTCATCAAATCCTTCCTTTTTTCCATCGCGGGTGGTTCCGGGAAGAATAGTGAGCGACTCTATCTCTGTGCGTGAAGAAGACATACCTGATAATATCCACTTCACGCGTAATAATACTTTATCTACAAGCCATTATTATTAATATAAAAAGATAATATTTTCCATAAAATATAATTTTAGTATAACATTTAGTAACCATGCCCCAATAATCTGGTCTAAGTCTGATGTGTAATTAGGACTCATTTCATGAATATTCGGGAAGTGATCCGGTATTGATGAGGTATCACGTCAATTATACACTATTATGACATAATGAATGAAATTTGGTTCAAACGTCTGTGACTCGGAAAGATCTGAAAAAAGGGATTGGGATTTTGCGAGTTAGAAAAAGTCCAGGGTCGCCTGTTTTGGGGCGATCTTTCTCTCATCCTGTGCATCCTCAGATATCTGTTCTGGTTCGGGGATGGGAGGTTTTTCCGGCACCGCTGGTTTTTGCATCCGCAGTGCGTCCAGCTGATCCTCGAGTTTCCGCATCTCTGCCCTCTTTGAGGCAGCCATCTTTTTCACCTTCGTGTCCCGCTCCTTTGCGACCTGCTGGACTGTCTTCACTGCGGCGGCGGCGGCGACCTTGTCATGCAGAACGATTCCCATCTGATCGATGTCGAGGTCATGGCGTTCACAAAACGCTGCAGGATCCTTTTCGGCAAACCGGGAAAGCAGATCGAGATATTGACTTTGAATCTGACTCTCCGGAATGCTGTATCCTTCGGCAAGCGATGCCGCGAGCGTTCTTCTGACCGTCTTTTGCTTTTTAGCAGTACTCATCCGTTTCCAGCGGGACGGCGGCATGATCCGTGTCCGAAATCCTGCGCCCGCGTTTTCCGAAGCGACCCCAAGCGTCGTCATCGTGGAGGCATACCGCCAGAGGGTGAAATACTGGCGCCGCATCGTTCTGCCGAGGTACACATCGGCCCGTGAGATCCTGCCGTATGCCCTGATCCGCCGTTTGGGATCATTCATCAGTGGAATAGATTCCTCGACCCACTGCATCACGGCGTCCGGTTTTTCTTCACACTCGAACGAAAGTTTCTGCAGTTCGCGGTCCGGAGCTCCGGCAAAGACCCCGCCGACCAAATCAAAGATCGTTGCCCGTTCATCTTTCTGGGCGGTATTGATGTCCCCTGCCGAGAGACTGGTCTTCCCGGTCGAGGAGCCAAACAGCATGTTTACTGCCGTACGCATATCCCCTGCCGAACTCTCGGAGATCGCCAAAAGTGCGTCTTCCCCGCAGGCGATCCCTTCGACGCGGCAAATTTCTTTCATCCGTTTCTGCAGCGTTGATCCTGCGATCGCTCTAAAAGGGACGGGATCGCAGAGTCTGCGGATCGAGTCCGATACGCCGTATGCATCGTTCGCAATCAGAACGATCGGCTGTTTTGCTTCTTTGAGAATATCCGCAATTGCCCGGGCGCCTCCCCGGTCCGCATTTCCTTCGAGATTATCCACCTCGTCGATGATGATCAGTTTTCGTCCGGCGCCAAACAGACTGGTGGTGGTTGACGAGTTTCCGGCGACCCGTTCAATGATTGCTTTCGTGCGGGCATCCGAGGCGTTCAGTTCCAGTACTTCCCAGTCCATATCACGGGCAAGAGCAAGAGCTGCTGAGGTCTTTCCAATACCGGGTTTTCCCGTGAAAAGAAGCGGGCGTGAATCCGGTGTCCAGGTTCGTGCCCAGTCAACTATCTGTCTGACCGCGGATCCATTGCCTAAAATATCGGCAAGATGCATCGGGCGGTACTTCTCTGCCCAGTCCATGTTCGTTACTGTAATATGGTCGCCGGAAGATAATAACGGTTGGGAAAAGCCCGGGAAAGGGCGCGATGCGGAATCCTGAAAAAAGATTTATGAACTGATCATGACCTGATTTTTCAGAATGGTCCGGGTGATGAACTCGGCGTATATGTTGTTTTTCGTAAACACCGCCTCCTCTTCTCCCTCCCGCTCATATACTGCAAGTACCTCTTTTCTGTCTGCATAGATGATCAGTTTTGTCGGCATGGACATTTTTTTTAGGATTGGCGGCTGGAAAAGAGCATCTTTTGTGTCTTTGTCTGCCAGAAAACAGGGGAATGGTATGTTCTTTGCGGCCTTCCGGTTACTGACAACACAGTTGACAGTGACGCGTTTTGCTGCCTGAGAGAGTTCGTTTGTATATTGCTGATAAAAAATGGGGTCGTCGGAGATGATGAGGAGTTCATTTTTTGCTGTTTTCAGGAGAAGACGGATATGATTCTCAATACCCCACTCGGTTTGGATGGTGTGGGTCTGACCAAGCTGATCTGGGCAGGTAAGAGTAGCATAGGTTTCAAGCGCCAGACCCAGGGCATCATACCTGATTACTGCTTCCTGTTTCAGCCTTTCCATGGTGAGAGGAATGTCGGCGATCCGATAACGAACGGGTGACTGTCTGTTTGAGATGATAAAACCCTTCTTTTCCAGATTGGTGAGCGTCTCATATACTCTCCCCCGAGGAATCTGGGTAGTCTCGTGGAGCTCCCTGGGACTTGCGGAGTTTATACAGATAAGCATGAGATACACCTTTGATTCATACTCACTCATCCCGATCCCTTTGAGCTGTACTATCATATTTTCTTCAAACATACACCCTCGTCAATATGAGTATGTTTCCCATACGCAAAGATAAAATTTCCCCCTGATTCGGCCTGCTGAAACACAGATATTATCATTACAGAGGGGGAATAAATAGACAAGACAACATACCAAGGGGCGGGAAAAATCCTGTCCCTTCATTCTCAAGAGGTGATCCTAAAACCATGTCTGCAGATACATATACCCCCGAGTCCGTTTCAGACGCCGTCAGAAAATATGATGGTGTACGACGCAAAAAAGCGATTGGCAATCTAGTAAAAACGCTCCACATCGATAACATTGACGTTGTTGCATCGTACGGAGAAGATGCTGCGGTCATTCAGAACGGTCGTTCGGCTCTCCTTCTGGCTGCAGACGGGATATGGAATCAGCTGATGGATCTTGATCCGTATTGGGCAGGATACTGCTCGATCCTTGTCAATATCCATGATATAGCTGCAATGGGGGGCAAACCGATCGCGATGGTGGATGTTCTCTCTGCAGTAGACGATGAACTCATGGACAAAGTCACACGGGGCATGTGTGATGCAGCCAGAGCCTTTGACGTGCCGGTCGTCGGCGGTCATCTTCACCCCGATGCACCCCACAATGTCATCGACGTTTCGATCCTCGGGATCGCCGAGCTGGATAGCGTGATCTACAGTACGACGGCAGAACCGGGAGATGCGATCGTCGTCGCGATCGATCTTAACGGAAGGGTCCACCCGAATGCAGGTATGAACTGGGACTCGGTCACGATGAAGGACCCAAAACTGCTCAGGTCCCAGATCGCCGTCATGAAGACGCTCGGCGAACGTCATCTCCTGACCGCAGGAAAAGACATCTCGAATCCAGGGGTCATCGGGACGCTCGGCATGCTTCTTGAGTCCAGTAATGTCGGCGGTCTGATCGATCTCGACGCGATCCCGCGGCCTGATCTGGAGAAGCTCGGCATCGGATTCGAGCAGTGGGTACGGATGTATCCTGGTATGGGATTCATCGTAACAGCAAACCAGGGATCGGTCGATCAGGTCTGTCAGACTTTCAGAAAAGTCAATATGGCAGCTCAGGTCATCGGAACCGTAAACAATACCCGGCAGCTCGTTCTTCAGAAAGGCAGCGAGAAAGCCACGCTCTTCAACTTCTGCGTTGAGGGTATAACCAATATAACTGTATGATAACGCTTGGGATCGGCTGCGGCGCCGACGCCGAAAAGGTCTTGGCAAGTGCAAATACGGCAGCTTCAGAGGATCTCCACATTCTCTGCTATACGAAAGTCCCGCTGAAAGGATCAGCCTTTGTCGGAACGGTCATCTCGAATCATCCGGAGGTGGCTCTCATCGATGATCTCCGTGCGGGAAAAATTGACGGCGCAGTCCGAGGGACACTTCCGGCAAATGAGACCCTCCGTTATTTGAAGACCGCATACGGTGTCTCCCATTTGGAACGGATCGCACTGCTGGAAACAGCACACGGTGACAGGTTTTTCCTCGCACCGGTTGGTGTTGATGAAGGATGGACGGTGGAGGAGAAAGTAGCATTGATTGCCCGCGGCCGAGACCTCGCAAAGAGTTTTGGTTTGTCCGAGAAGACGGCCGTTCTCTCCGGGGGAAGGATCGGCGATATCGGACGACACCCGATCGTTGACAGATCCATACAGGACGCGATTCTGGTTGCGGAAAAAACCGGGGCGATCCATAGCGAGATCCTGATCGAAGATGCGGTCAAAGAATGTGGGGTTATCATTGCCCCTGACGGCATATCCGGGAACCTCATTTTCCGTACACTAACATTTCTTGGAACCGGAATCGGGCATGGTGCGCCCGTTACGAATATTCCGGGCGTTTTTATCGACAGTTCGCGCGCCTCGTTCGGATACGTCCCCGCCCTGAATCTGGCCGCGGCCCTTTCTGGAAAAAATAATCTATAATCAAGCTCTATTTTTCGATCTGGTTCTTTATGATGACTTAATCGGAAATTCGGGCGCAATGCCAAAGCAAAATATAAAATACCCTCTAAAAATCATCAGTATGATAAAAATGCTCATTTTTGGCATAGTTATATATATTATTTTGAACCATTTTCTCTTTGAGAATAATTATGGCAGACTTACCAAAAGCAGCAGTTGTCAGACTTGCAAAGAAAGCTGGCGCAGTTCGTGTCGGCGAAGATGCAGCAGATGCATTAGTAGCAAAAGCAGAAGCGTACATTGAGGCTATTGCAAAGCAGGCATTTGAGCTTGCCCAGCACGCAGGTCGCAAGACCATCAAGGCCGAGGACATTGACCTCGCCACAAAAGAATAACCAGATTTTATGTGGTGTGCGGGTCGAAGAGACCCGTGCATAAAACAAGCCCAGGCTTGTATTTTTTTACGAGCGGTTTCTCATGAAGCCCAGATTTTTCCCAAAAAGAGCTATGTCTCTTAAAAAAGTATTAGAGTGTTCCTTTTGTACTTGGAACCGCAGTGTTTCCGGGACGGACTGAGAGGGCTTTCCCGAGAGCTATCCCAAACGCCTTGAAGATCGCCTCGCATTTGTGGTGATCATTTACGCCGGAGAAGATCACATGCGCAGTGATGCCCGCATTGATACAGAGACTGTAGAAAAAGTGTTCGAATACATCGTTTGGGATACCGCCCGTAGAAATACCGGTGAAGGCACCCTCCATGACGAGATACCCCCTGCCGGAGATGTCCAGTGCCGCGGTGGCCCGTGATTCGTCCATAGGAATGATGGCATGGGCGAAACGCCGGATGCCGCGTCCATCGCCAACCGCCTCTTTGACGGCGGTTCCTAGAACGATCCCGATATCCTCAATCGTGTGATGACAGTCAACTTCAAGATCGCCTTTTGCCAGAACGGTCAGGGAGAAGCCGCCGTGACGGGCAAACGCGTTCAGCATGTGGTCCATAAATGCAACGCCTGTTGATATCTCGATCGTTCCGGGCGTATCCGGATCGAAAACGACACGGATGTTGGTTTCTTTTGTCTCTCGGGTTTTTTCTACTGATCGCATACTGCTGCCTCCAATGCTTCTTTCAGCGTGATTCGTCCGCTGTAGAGTGCCGATCCGAGAACACAGCCGGACGCACCCAGCTGTTTGAGACAGGCAACATCCTGAGACGTCGTGACGCCTCCTGCAATGATGACCGGAATGCTGACGGCATCCAAAAGTTTTTGTACGGGTTCGCTGTCGATACCGGCCTGTTTCCCTTCCACATCTACATTTGTGTAGAGAAGAGATCCGGCACCGAGTTCTTCGAACTTTTGTGCCCAGCCGATGTAATCGCCTGCAAGCTCCTGCCATCCGGAAACGGCGATCTCTCCCCGACGTGCATCCACGCCGGCCATGATACATTCGCTGCCGAACTCTTTACTTAGTGTCCGGATAACGGAGGGGTCCTGGGTCGCAAATGTGCTCAGGATGATCCGGGAGACCCCGCAGTTCAGCCACCCGCGGGCATCTTCAAGACTGCGGATACCGCCGCCGACCTGAACGAAGACGTCGGTCATCTCGACCACCTCGCGGATCATCTCCGCATTCGTGCTGCTCGCGGTAAATGCTCCGTCAAGATTCACGACATGAAGATTGGAAGCACCTTCACGGATCCAGCGGCGTGCATTGTCCATCGGGGATCCGTAGACCGTGGCCGTCAGACGGTCGCCGCCGACAAGCTGGACACAGTTCCCGGAAAGTATGTCGACCGCCGGGAAGATCTCCATCTTATCTCACCATCCTCGTGATGTCCAGAACAAGGATATCCCGTGCTCCGGCACGTTTCAGGAGATTGATCAGCTGATACACCTTGTTGGTCGACACGACAGCGTGAAGAGCGACAGAACCGGATCCTGCAATGTCCATAATGGTTGGACCTCCAAGACCGGGGATCAGTGCTTTGATCTCCTCGAGTTTTTCGCGTTTCACATTCAGCATCAGATAACACTGACCTTTTGCCGCGATAACGCTTTCAAAGGCAAGAAGGATCTCCTCGATCTTTTCATGCTTTTCAGCGAGAGAGGTTTTGTTCGCAATGACGTTGGTAGTGCTTGCGAGTATCTCGTCAACGATCCTGAGTTTGTTGACCTCAAGAGTCGTCCCTGACGAGGTCAAATCGACGATTGCGTCGGCGATGCCGAGATGGGGTGCCGCTTCACATGCTCCTGAGACCTCTATGATGCTCACATTGACGGATCTCTTTGTAAAGAAATCTTTACAGATGTTTGGAAATTCGGTGGCAATTCGAATCCCATCCATATTTTCCACCGAGTTGATCGGAGATTCATGCGGGACAGCGAGTACAAGTTTTGCCGAGCCGAACTTCAGGTCCAGAAGGCAGGAAACATCCGCCCGGCGTTCTGCGACCATATCTAGGCCGGTGATGCCGATATCGGCAACACCTTTTGCTACATATTCGGGTATGTCGATCGGCCTGACGAACAGGACCTCGATCTCCGGATCTATGGTCTTTGCGATAAGCTGACGGGAACCGGTCATGTTGACATGGATACCCGCCTTGTCCATCAGATCGTTGATCGGCTCTGCTATACGACCCTTATTTGGAATCGCCAGACGTATTTTAGCCATACTTAGAAGGTCTTTAATTTCCCGTCGATGACGAGTCTGGTGATGTCGGTGATGTTTTCCAGACGCTTGTTGACGAGCTCCTCGACTTCGGGTGCGAAGTCCTTGAACATGTATCCGCGTTTGGTAATGCACTGAACGCTTGCAATGTGCGGGTAGTCGATTGGGTGACCGATCTGGGAGAGGAGTCTGACATACATCTCATCGATACCATCAACTTTCTGGCATGCTTCCTTTGCAATTTCAGTAGAAAGCAGGTTGTAGATCTTGCCGATATGGTTGATCGGGTTCTTACCTGAGGTTGCTTCCATGGACATAGGTCTGTTTGGCGTGATAAGTCCGTTGCAGCGGTTTCCGCGTCCGACCGATCCGTCGTCGCCCATCTCAGCAGAAGTACCGTTCACGGTCAGGAAAACCGAGGTCGCTTTTTTGCGGATGATATCTGCGGTATTGATCTCGACTTTCACTTTTCTGTCGGTGTACTGTCTGGCGACATTGGAGAAGGATTCTGCCATCTTCTCTTTCATCTCCACATACTCGTCGACTCCGGAACAATATCGGTCGACCATTGCTGAGGCTACAGTGATGGTGATGGTATTGATGTCTCTGAGTCCCATGAGTTTGAGATCGTAACCGACCATCGGGTTTTTCGGACGGAACTCTTTGGCGATGTACTCGTCGAGTCCGAGGATTATCTGCTCGACTTGGGAGAAGGGAGCATGACCAACACCAAAAGAGGTGTCGTTTGCACGCGGAACTGCGGTGTGACCTTTCTTTGTGTGGAACACATCACGAAGATCGGTGGATCCCGTACCCATACGGCAGTCGACGACTACATCGCTTTCCATATTGAAGGTGGGTATGGTTTCTCTCAGATAGGAACGTGCAGCCTCAACGGCGATAGAATCGGTGGCGAATACTTTGTCGCCGAACTGGCGGGTTGCTCTTCCGGTTAAGAGGAAGTAGATCGGTTTGATGATCTTACCGCCGCCAAACTGCGGGAGGGATTCACCTGCAACGACTTCGCCCTGATCAGTGTTGTGGTGAAGGACTGCGCCGTCGCATTCGTCCATGTATTCTCTGCAGAGTGCCCGGGAGATCGCTTCGGCAACGCCGTCAGCAATACTGTCGGGATGACCGATACATTTGCGTTCGACCAGTTCGACTTTCTGCTTTTCCATTGGAGTCTGAGAAAGATGTGTGATGCTGATATTTCTCTTCATTTTTGAATCACTTCAGAATAATCTGACGTTTGAATATAAAAAAGCTTTCATTACAAATCAGATAATTTTGGACCTGCGGGAAATTGAATATAAGAAATTACGGAAACTATTCATAGAGATTATCACAGTGATTCACCGGGCGGTGAACGATCATATCCATCGCGCCGGTTCAAAGTATCAGTTTGATATCCGTTCGGATCTGGGCAACGGACTTCCCGCCGACAAAGACGCGGATGACCCCCCCCGATTCGGAGACAACGATGCCTACCGCCTGTACGACCTTGGTGATTGCCGCGGTGGCAAGATGTCTGCCGCCAAGTCCGCTCTGCAGATTCGCATCACGGCTGTCTGCATCGAGATACCTGCCGGACGCTTCGATGATCCCGTTCCGATCGACGATAAAGACGCCGTCAAGCTGGGCAAACTCCTTCACACTCTCCCAGTTTTCCTTGACCTTTACGTCCCTGACTTCTTTTGGGTGGCCCGCATATGGATTCAGAACACCCTGATGCGACCAGCGTTTCAGTTCATCGATATCGCCTACAATGAAAGCAGTACCAATCGATCTGCCTTCACGTCCGTCATGGGCGAGTTCAAGCGCGAGCATCAGTACTGCGTGAAGGGCTTCCGGATCGACGATATGTGCATAATTGCCGACTGAGAATGAATTGTCCTCACTTTCCACATCATAGATAAGGATCGCATACGGAAATGCGGCAACCACCGTTCCACTGTCCACGCTGGTCAGTATCTTATACTGAAGTACCGCATCGACGATCTGATTCGAACAGTAATCCACGAGAGCTATCATGCTGCGATCACGCAGGATCTCGGGCTGGATATCGACCACGTGCACGGTAGGTGTGTCGATGACGAGCTCCTCTTCTTTTGGAAGAAAAGAAATGATGGCAAGGGCGTTCACCGTTTTTGCCAGATTGTCCGCGGCTAATAGAAGATTTCTGTTCTTATCACTCATTATAACCCCCTGATAAGATCTGGGATCTCCGACGGGCGTGTTGCAACCGGGATGTCGAGGGCTCGCAGACGTTCGATCTTGGATCCGGCATCTCCTTCGCCGCCTTCGACGATCGCGCCGGCATGTCCCATGCGTTTCTCTTTCGGGGCAGAAACACCGGCGATATACGAGACGATAGGCATGCCGAGGTCAAGTGCACGACGTGCTCCTTCGATCTCCAGACTGCCGCCCACCTCCCCGATCAGAACAACGGTCTTTGTCCGTCCGTCTGCATGGAACTCATCTACAACTTCGGCAAAGGTCTGACCTATGACCGCATCTCCGCCGATGCCGATAATTCCTGACTGACCAAAACCGGCCGAGGTCAGTTCGGATATGACCTGGTATGTCAGGGTCCCGCTTCGCGAGATGACGCCAACGTCCCCTTTCTTGCAGAGATTTGCCGGAATGATACCCAGTTTGCATTCATCCGGAACAAGCATTCCCGGACAGTTCGGGCCAATAACCCGGGACCCGCGGGAACCGGCATAGGCCACTGCCCGCATGATATCATGTACTGGAACATGTTCTGTGATCGTGACAATGGTAGGAATGCGTGCATCGGCAGCTTCCATGATGGCGTCCCCGCATCCGCTTGCCGGAACGAAGATGACCGAAGCTCCGATCTCATATTCATCCAAGGCGTCCACAACGGAGTTATAGACCGGAACGCCGAAGACATCCTGACCGGCTTTTCCGGGAGTCATACCGGCAACAACGCCGGTGCCGCCCACCTGTTTTGCATAGGCGTTCATCAGATTGATGTGGAACTTTCCCTGGGATCCTGTTGCTCCCTGCACGAGGATGCCTGTGTTCTTTCCTGCGTAGATCATTGTATTACCTCCACCGCGGCCCGGATCGCCTGGTCCATAGTATCGGACATGACGTATCCGCACGCCTGAAGGAGCCGGCGGCCTTCTTCTTCGTTTGTACCGGCGATACGAACGATCACCGGCTGTGAGACGCCTGCTTCAATAATCCCTTTGGCGACTTCATCACAGCGGGTGATCCCGCCAAGAAGATTGACCACGATCACTTTTACGCCAGGCATGGATGCAACAAGCCGGACTGCATACATAACTCTGTCTGACGCAGCCCCGCCGCCGACATCCAGGAAGTTCGCGGCTTTTCCGTGATAGTGGGATATGATATCGAGCGTCGCCATGGTAAGGCCGGCTCCATTTCCGATCACGCCGATGTTTCCGTCCAGCTCGACATAGGAGAAGCCGTGCTTCTCGGCCTCGGCCTCACGCGGGGTGAGGTCCCTGTTCTCGGAGATGCCCTGGCGGGCTAGGGAGTTGTCATCCAGAATGATCTTGCCGTCTGCTGCAAGAATACCTTTCGGCGTCATCACCAAGGGATTGATCTCCGCAAGAACTGCATCTTTAGATCGGAAAACGGCAAAGAGATCACGAACGATTTTACCTATTTCTTTTGGAGCGGTACCTATCACGTTTCGGACGATGAAATCCGGAAGGGTGACAAATGACGGATCCACATACACGCGACGGAGTGCCTCGGGTCGTTCCTTTGCGAGGGTCTCGATCTCGACGCCGCCTTCGCTGGAAAAAAGAATCAGCGGCATTTTTTTTGCACGGTCGATGGTGATGCTCAGATAATATTCATGCGAGATTTCGAGCGCTTCTTCGACCAGAATCTTTTCAACGGGAAGTCCCTTGATGGTCTTCGCAAACAGATCGCGGGCGACATCGGCAATGTTCTCTGCCGTTGCCGGAAGAATGCCGCCGGCTTTTCCTCTGCCGCCCACATCGACCTGAGCTTTGAGGACGACTTTATCAGAAACCTTGTCCAGAGCCGGTTTTGCCTCGTCGGCGGAGGTGATCAGAACGCTGTTTGGCACCGGGATTCCTGATTCCCGGAAGATCTGTTTCGCTTCATATTCGCGGAATTTCATAGTTGACTCCTGACGAGTTCCTGCCCGATCGCAAGTGCCCGTTTGTTATTCTCTTCCGTACCTTTGGGGACGCTGTCCAAAACCGCATGTTCAAGCGCATCATAGGACACGATCCCGGTCGCTTCAAGGATCCCGCCGAGCATGATCACATTGGCAAACACGGTTTTTCCCAACTGCGATTTTGATTCTGCCGTCGCCGGCACCTCATAATATTTGCATGCCGGCCGGCTGGTGACATACCCCGGGTCGATGAGCATTACGGCATTATCCTTGACCTTCGAGCCGTATTTATTGTATGCTTCCTGGGACATAATGGCATATACATCCGGATCCGTTACCTTCGGATAAAAGATCGGATCATCCGAGATGATAACCGCAGAGGCTGAGGCCCCGCCGCGGGCTTCGGGACCGTAACTCTGAGTCTGGACAACATATTTTCCCGCATATAATGCAGCTGCCCTTCCAAGAATGACCGCCGCGGTGATGATCCCCTGACCGCCAAGACCGGAGAATCTGATTTCGGATTTCATTTCGCCGCCTCCACGCCGAGTGGCGGATTTTTCCTGCGGACGAACTGACCTACAACGAATTTTTCCGGAGAAAGCTGGATACCTTTGGCCGCATCGCGGTCGGCTTTTACCTTCAGCACGGCATTTTCCCGGAACATGTCGATCATCTGGGTCACCTGCCGCATCTTGTTTTTGCTGCCAAACGAAGTTGGACACTGGGCCATTACCTCGATGAACGAAAGACCAGGAGTCTCAAGTCCAATGCGGATCGCTTCGGTCAGTTCTTTTACGTGGAATGAGGTCCAGCGTGCAACGTAGTTTGCCCCAGCTGCCTCTGCCAATTTGCAGAGATCGAACGGCTGCTCCTGCATGCCGTAAGGTGTTGTTGTGCTGATGGCACCATAGGGAGTACAGGGACTTCCCTGACCACCGGTCATGCCGTAGATGTTGTTGTTCATACAGATCACAGTGATATCGATATTTCTTCTGCATGCATGGATGAAGTGATTCCCGCCGATCGCAGAACAGTCTCCGTCTCCAGTAAACACGATCACATGTTGTCGGGGTTTCACCAGTTTCAGACCGGTCGCAAAGGCAAGAGCACGGCCGTGGGTCGTGTGGAGCGAGTCGGACGATGTGTATCCCGACGCACGGGAAGAACAGCCGATTCCGGATACAAAGGTCGTCTCCTCCTTTTTGAAGTCCAGCTCCTCAACGGCCCTGAGGGTACAGTTGAGGATCGTCCCGTTCCCGCATCCCGCACAGTAGATATGAGGCAGCCGATCCTGACGATACCAGTCTTCCAGGTTCATAAGCAGACCTCAGTCACCGGTTTTTTCACGGTTTTTGCGATCTCCACTGCCTTAAGCAACTCTGCCGGCGTATGAAGAGCACCTCCGAGTTTCGGCACAACCACGATCGGAATATTGGTGTGCTGGCGCACCTCTTTTGCGATCTGTCCGAGGTTCATCTCCGGGATGATGAACGCTTTGGCATTTTTGAATGCGAGCAATGATTCATCCGGGAACGGCCAGACGATACGCAGATTCAGATGACCATATGTATCCGGAACGTCGGCTATAAGCTGCCGAACAGTACGGGTCGGAGCACCGTACGAGATGAAAACCAGCTCGGCGTCCGGATTGACTATGTCGACATCGGTTATTTCATTTCTGAAATCCTCGATCTTTCGAACCTGGCGGCGGACCAGTTTCTCGTGGATCTCCGCAGAATCGGTCGCCGGATATCCCTTTTCATTATGGGTCAGTCCGGTGATGTGGACGTTATGACCCATGCCAAATGTTCCAAATCCGGGAACACCGTTCTCGTCCGGGGCACAGGGAAGCTCGCCCTCTTTCAACTCGCGGCGGGGTACGATCTCGACATTGCTGTGCAGCGTGATCTTTTCCCGCATATGTCCGATGGTTTCATCTGTCATCAGGAACACCGGGGTCCTGAACCGGTCGGCAAGATTGAATGCTTTCACCGTCAGGTCATACATCTCCTGAACAGAGGACGGAGACAGAGCGATCACACTGTAATCACCGTGCGAGCCGTATCTGCATTGAAGCATATCTCCCTGAGCGGCCATCGTCGGCTGACCGGTGGAGGGACCTCCACGCTGAACGTTTACGATCACAATCGGCGTTTCTGTGAAGGCAGCATATCCGATATTTTCCATCATCAGGGAAAAGCCAGGTCCCGACGTCGCGGTCATCGTCCGGGCGCCGGCCCAGGAACCTCCGATGATCGCGGCGGCACTTGCAAGCTCATCTTCCATCTGGATGAAGGTCCCGCCGATTTTTGGCAGGCGAACTGCCATTCTCTCGGCGACTTCCGTCGAGGGGGTGATAGGGTAGCCGGCAAAGAATCTGCATCCGGCAGCCAAAGCTCCTTCTGCACAGGCAACATTGCCGTTCAGGAAATCAGTTTTGTCTGTCAATATTCAATCACCACTTTCTGAGGCTCGAACGGTTTTTCATCAATCCAGGATATTGCCTGGTCCGGACATATCATCTGACACATCCCGCAGAGTTGGCGACCATAGAGCTTCTGCAAACGGCAGTTTGTACATCTCTCAGGATGGTCCAAAACCGGGATGATGTAGCCGCGTGAACCAGGTCTCGTCCCTTCCTGGAAAATTCCGTAAGGACAGACTTTCGTACACATATTGCAGCCTTTACACCGGCGTTCATTGATAACGAGCTTCATTATTAATACTATTAATATTATGAGTCTTTAACAGGCTAAAAGTTCTTCCGTTGAGTATGCCGCACATCCCGTATATCCGAAGAAAAATAGACCTGCAGACTCTCCCCTGACGGAGGATGGAAGGAAAAATCAAGTCGGAGATCAACGGAAAACACCCTGCCTGCATGCGGAAATGATGATGGAAGAAATTGACCCCGTCCCAGCATATGGAAGGGTATGGAGTCCTATGGGAATCCTTATCCATTTTAAAAAGAAGAATTATTAACAACCAGAGGGATACGCTTGCAGAAAAATGTCAGAACCTCACTACGACTTGAGCTCAAAGACAAACCCGGGCAGTTACTTGCTGCAATAGAACCAATATCAAAAAGCGGGGCAAATATCATAACCATCTCCCACCAGCGAGACACGAAGTCCGTTAACGGGGCCTTAATTGTAGACATAGTCATCTCTCTTCCTGAGACACGGCTCGTTGAACTGATGGACGCTCTCCGTGCGAACGGTGTGGCCATCGTAAGAATCGGTACAGAACATCTCACCTGTACAAAAACGTTCATTCTCATTGGCCATATCCTTCACACCGATCTTACGGATACGATCAACCGGATCGATAAGCAGCACATTGCTGAAGTGACCGAACTCGACTTGGTCATGCCCGGCATGGAAGAGCCGTCGACCGCAAAACTCACGATAAAAGCGATGAGCGAAGTTGAGATGAATCAGGCAGTGACAACGCTCAAAGAGATTGCCGTGGAAAAACATCTTCTGATCATCAATCAGATAGGAGGCGGCTTATGAAAACATGGAACATCGCCCTGATCGGTCTTGGCTCGGTCGGACGCGGCGTGGCTGAGGTCCTTTTAGGAGATGGCAGATTCCGTATAGTTGCCGCCGCTGATTCAAAAAGCGGTGTCTTCGATTCCGCAGGCCTCAATATAGATGAAGTTCTTGCAAAGAAAAAGAAGACCGGACGCTGCGGAGATCCTGCCTGGCCGGCAGCACGTATCGCGGCCGAAGCTGAATATGATATCCTGGTCGAAGCTACCCCAACCAACGCCGAAACCGGCGAACCGGCACTTTCCATCATAAAATCCGCGATCATGCGGGGGAAACATGTCGTCACCTCGAATAAAGGTCCGGTCTCACTTGCCTCAGCAGAACTGCTCAGACTTGCGGAACAAAATAACGTCGGGTTCCTTTTCGAAGGTACCGTGGCAGGCGCCGTTCCAATTCTTCGCGGGATAAAATACGGACTTGCCGGCAACAAGATCAAAGCACTGTACGGTGTTTTGAACGGGACCTGTAATTATATCCTGACCAGAATGGAGGAGGAAGGTCTGACCTATATCCAGGCACTCGCCGAAGCACGCGATCTCGGATATGCCGAGGCTGATCCAACATATGACATCAACGGAACCGATGCCGCGATCAAACTCGTCATCCTTGCAAACACCATGCTTGGGATGGATGTCAAACTTGCCGATGTGAAACGTACCGGCATCTCCGACCTGACCGTTGACGCACTTTGGATGGCAGAAGAAACCGGACACTCGATACGTCTTATCGCGAGCCTATATCCAGAAAAGAATCTGCTTGAAGTATCGCCCCGCCTCATCTCGAAGACCAATCCGCTTGTGGTTTCCGGAACTCTGAATGCGGTGACCGTCGAAACCGAGTATGCCGGCGCGATCACGTTCATCGGACGCGGCGCAGGGTCGGTCGAAACGGCGAGTGCGATCCTGGCGGATCTCCTGTTCATCACAGATAAATATGACCGGTAAGGAAAAAACCGGCGGTGTCCTCGAACGCCGCGGAGCATTTCTCTCAGCCACGAGACAGATGACCTTTGAATCAGGTCACTTCACCACCGCCGATCTGGCGGCTTCCGCGAACGTTCCGCGTTCAACGGCACAGGACTGGATCAACCGGCTGATCAAAGAAGGCTGTATCTTCATCAAGGAAGAGCCTCACGGCAGAAACCCGGCACACTACGCATCCAGAAGTGCACTCCCGCAAACCACGTGTAAACGGATATTTACGACCCTCGACGGCAGTGATGTGGAGATCTTCCATGAATGTCTCTCGAGCGGATGTGCAGGGTTTTGTGAGTTCCATCACCGGAAGGCCTGCGGCGCGGCGCTCTCTGTTACCCGTGACGGAATGATCTTTCGTGAACGGGCAAGGATCGGCGAAGCAGGGAACCTCAGACTTGATATTGCCGCAGTCGGCCTTGCTTCTGTGAAAACAGACGGGGACGACATCATCCAGACGATCAGTTCGATCCCCGGAGGGCCGGCATACTCATTATCAGCAATGATGAGCCATGCAAAAGGGGTAAAGGGCGTACAGATCATGGCTGCCAACGGGGTAGTAACCGGCGAAGTCAGAACCCTTGCGCTAAAGGCAGTCACGATCGGCGTGGATGATACCGACCGGAAAGGATGCGGAGGTGCGACCTTTGCTCTTTCTCAGGCACTCATGAAATATCTGACAGACCCGGGAAGCGTGATCGGGATCAGACATCAGGTCGCGGTACTATGTCAGGATATCGAAGAAAAAACCGCCGGAAACTCCTGCAGTTTTATTGAACTTGCCGTGGATCCGAGTGTTTTCGACTCACTTGCCGCAAAGGTCTGCAGGTTTGTCGAAGAGGAGAGCGTTTCCGATAATTGGGGGGTCGCGATCCTCACCAGCATCACTGTACCCTCGGATCTCCTTATGCTTGGGAAAAAAATCAGGCAGGAACGGGTGTCAATGGAGGAAGTCCTGGAAATCGCAAAACGTACCGGTGTTCGTGTCTACGGCAAAAAAGGCATCATCGGAGCGGTCGGAGCAGTGAGCCTGAAATCCCAGCCCCAGGAAGTCCTTTTGGATCTGGCAAACCCTATTGTCATGGGACAATAATTCCTACAATAACCGCAGTTTTTTTCAAAAAAAAGTTATCGGGAGTTAGTGCACCCATTCTCCCCGGGCGTTTCCGGAGAGTTCTTGTTTCCAGATAGGTACTTTTTCCTTCAGACGCTCGATGATAAAACGTGAGCCCTCATAGGCCTCAGGACGGTGGCCAGCTCCCACCAAAATGACGACGATCGTTTCACCCAGAGCAAGGCGTCCGTACCGGTGAATAATATCCACAGAATTCAGCCCGAATTTATTCGTTGCCTCCTCCGCAATATATGCGAGGTCTTTTTCCGCGACCGGAACAAACGCTTCGATCTCGAGGGCGTCCATGTTCCCGTCGTCCCTCACACACCCAACGAAAACGATCTGGGCGCCGTCATTGTTCGTACGTGAGGCACTGATCAGAGCGCCGATATCGATATCTTCCTTTTGTAATGCGAGAACCATATCTTACCCTCCTGAAACCGGCGGATAAATGACGATCTCGTCATCTTCAGCCACCAGAATCGTTGCTGCATCGTCGGAGTCGATCCGCTCCCTGTTGTACATAAGGATGATATGGGACCTGAGTTCGGCATCGGCGAAGAGTTGGTCCATTCCTTCACTTCGTGTCTTTGCAAAAGCCAGAAGGGCGCCGAGGACGGAGGTCCCGTTCGGGACGCTCAGGGTGTTCTTCTCACCGAAGAACTCCCGGAACTTAGCAAATGAGCGTATGGTTATCTGCGGCATGTTCGTTGATAAGATGTTGGCACTGCAGATATGAATAATTACGCGTCGGATTTTGCTTCGAGGATCTCAGCCAGAGTGATAGTAAACACAAGGGTTTTGCCTGCGAGAGGGTGATTTGCATCAAGAGTCACCGTCTCTTCATCGATCTTTGTGATGGTGACAGGAATCTGATTTCCGTCCCCAAGCTGGATCATAAGCTGCTCGCCGGGATTTGCAGTAAAATCTTCCCCGAATTCTTTTCGCGGAATGTCCACAGTCATTTCGTCGGTCTTTTCGCCGTATGCTTCTGTTGGGAGGATCGTGACCGACTTCCTCTCGCCGATCTCCATCCCGATAACTGCGGCATCGAATCCGGGAACGACCATTCCCGAACCCACGGTAAACTCAAGAGGATCACGATCCTCTGATGAGTCGAAACGGGTCCCGTCGGTCAATTCTCCGATGTAGTGTACGCGTATTGTATCGCCGTTTTGTACTGACATACCGAGAAGGTGGGATTTAACGGTATAAGTATTTGGCGGGACCACATCACCATACAAAAATCATCCAACGAACACACCGATTTAGCACAATAATTGATGGGATAAAATGCCCGGATATGGCAGTTCGTTCTGCCGAGACCAAAATCCTATATCATACCACATCAAATATATTTTATCATGTTAGTTTACATAAACGGGAAATATGTGCCTGAAGATCAGGCTGCTGTGTCGATCTTTGACCACGGGTTCCTTTACGGAGACGGTGTGTTTGAAGGAATCAGAGCATACAATGGACGTGTGTTCCGCCTTCAGGAACACGTGGACCGTCTCTTTGACTCAGCGAAAGCGATAGACCTCAATCCCGGGATTACACGTGCCGAGATGGGCGAGATCATCAAGGAAACTCTGCGCAAAAACGATCTGAAGGATGCCTACATCCGGCCGATCATCACGCGGGGCATTGGTTCGATGGGGCTCGACCCGCGTCACTGCGCAAACCCCTCGATCATCTGTGCTGCTTCCGCCTGGGGGGCGATGTACGGTGATCTGTATGAAACCGGTCTTACCGCGGTGACGGTTTGTGTGAGAAGAAACCCGCCGGACACCCTCCCGCCGAACATCAAGTCCCTCAACTACCTGAACAATATTCTTGGAAAGATCGAGGCAAACTACAAGGGTGGCGATGAAGCCATCTTCCTTGATCGGACCGGCAAACTTGCTGAAGGTTCAGGCGACAACATTTACCTTGTGAAAAACGGTTTCCTCTACACCCCTCCGACCATCAACAATCTCAAAGGCATCACTCGCTCTGTTCTTCTTGATCTCTGCGCGAAGATGGGGATCACCTATGAGGTCTGTGAACTCGGACTCTTCGATCTCTACACCGCAGATGAGGTCATGGTCACTGGAACGGCCGCAGAAATCTGTGCGATCACGAAAATAGACGGCAGAGTTATTGGAAACGGAATGCCGGGTCCAGTCTACAAAAACCTTCTTGCAGCATTCCAGGCGGAGACACAGAACTCCGGCGACGCATACTGATCCCAAATCATCAGGGATCAAACGACAATCTTTTTATAATACAGCGTTGACTATTATAGGCAGTTTGGGCTGATATAGTGTAGAGGCCAATCATGCCGGCCTTTCACGCCGGCGACTCGGGTTCGAATCCCGATATCAGCATTCACCGGCGGCACTGATGTGCTGCCCAGTCAAAACATGACTCTTGGTCATGAGTATTTTCCTGCAATTTTATCATGTCATTTCACCCAACCAACAACCCTGTCTTCTGGAAGACGACCGCAGACAACCTTCTTGCGGATGAGCGCTATGAGAAAGCAGCGGAAGCGTACCTCCGGTTAACAGAACTTCTGCCAAGCGATGCAGATGCATGGAAAGGAAGAGGATCTGCCCTGTTCGGTCTCGAAAAATACGGGGATGCCGTGAGCGCATTTGAGATGGCACTGATTCTCCTCCCGGACGACAAATTCTCTCTTGAAAAATTAGCCGAATGTTTTGACAAACTTGGAGCCTCAGAGAAAAGAACGGCATGTCTCATTCGTCTCTCTGAACTGTAGATAACTGCAGAGAGATATCCTTATCCGCTTGGAAATCAAGAAAAATATATGCCCGATTTTAAGTGTCCAAAGTGTGGCGCGGTACTTCAAGTCAAACCGGGTACACAGATGGCGACCTGTCCATTCTGTGGTACGGTCACTTATATTGATCGAAGTTCTGCGTTATTCTTTTATCTGCTTCCCTTCTCCATAGAGGAGAGTGCAGCAAAAGGGATTTTTAAACGCTGGACTGCCGGTCCCGCCCAAGCTAAAGATCTCGAGTCAACAGCAAAGATCACGAAACTCACGAAAGAATTCTTTCCGGTTTTCCGATTCCGCCGGACTGTGAACGGGAAAGAAACTGTTTTTGCAAAACCTGCGAAAGGAACACTTCTTCCCGGAATGCAGGACCTCACGATTCCCCCAGGAAACACTGTAGTTTATGATGCGAAAACATCCACCGGAGGGGCCGAAGTGATCCAGCCGGATATCACGCTCGATTCCTATCTTCCCGAACTCACTGGGACTTCCATTGATCAGGCACTCGTGTACTTCCCGATTTATGAGATCTCCTATGATTACAAAGGCTCATCCTATCAGGCAGTCATTGACGGATCATCTGGAGCAGTCTACACGACCTCATCCCCGACCCGCAGTTCCGGAGCCTATGTTGCCGTAATGGGACTTGCGTTTGTTCTGGGACTCCTTGGAGGAGTTCTCGGTATCATGGTGAATCCGATATTTTTCGTTCTGATCATTGCCGGATTTTTTGCAGGGAAACTTCTTGCATCCAAAGTTGTCGGGCGGGAAAAACCCGCTGATGCGGGGGTGAAAGTAAAATGAGTGAAGCTCAGAAGATCCTTGTTTCGATGACCTGCCCATCATGCGGCGGTCAGGTGCAGTGTGAAGAAGGAGAGGACCTGGTTCTCTGTAAGTTCTGTGAATCCGTGTTCGCCTTGACAACCGACGAGGGTTCGAATAAGGTCATGTACAAAATGACCGTTGATAAGGACAAGGCCCTCGCAAAAGTGAAGGCATGGTTCGGGACTGGACCTAAAGCAAAAGATCTCCCGAATACTGCGCAAGTAACCGAGGCATATCCCCTGTATCTTCCGTTTTGGCGTCTGATCGCAAGAGGAAAAGCCTGTGTCTGCGGTATCGAAGAGCAGAGGACCGGAAAAGATAATCAAAAGGTTGAGATCCCGCGTGAGGCACTCATCAACCGTGAGTACATCTACTCGGAGATCGCCTGTGAGGCAGGAGATCTTGGTATCCAGAGCATTGTGATTCCAGACCGTGCAGAGGCAATATCCTATGATGATCAGGAGATCGTCACATTCGGTGTGACCTCATCAAGGGATGCGGCATACGAGGTAGGAGGAAAAGCTATCAGTCAGATGGCAGTGAAAGACGGCAGCGGTCGTATGACTAAGGTCTACTTCTCGAAGTCGTTCTTCTTCCCCAAAGCATTCACGCTGATCTATTATCCGTTCTGGATCGTCAGATATACCTACGAGGGACGCACCTATTTCGCGACCGTTGACGGTATCTCGGCACACGTAGTCTCTGGAAGAGCTCCAGGAAATGCCGGAAGCCAGAGTACTTCTGCTGGTATCGGCGGAGCAGTATCCGGCGGAGCGGTGGGTCTTGGCCTTGGTCTCGTCATCGCGACCCAAGGAGCTGATGTTGGTGTCGGCGTCCTTGTGGTTGGAGTCGTTGCGGCCATCGCACTTATTGGATATTTCTATAAGAGATTCAGGTATGGCGACGAGATCCTGGAGGGAGCATTGAATGGGAAAGGTCTGAAATCAGGCAGGACCCAGGAGAAAGTACAGTCCATCCACAATGAAACATATGACTACTTTAAATAAAGGTGATCAATGATGTTGTTAAAAGAACTTAAATGTCCTGGCTGCGGCGCTCCGCTCAAATCCAAGGAACGTGACATGATGCTGACCTGCAGTCACTGCGGGAGGATCAGTCTGTATGCAGACGGTAAGGTGGGTGATGTTGCTTACTCTATCGCCGGACCCACAAAGGAATCTCCAGGTGAACTGGTCTACGTTCCCTTCTGGATAGTAAATGCCGACCTGAATGTACGCAAAGAAACTATTTCCGGCGGCAAGATCTCCCGGTTTGTTACGGATAAAAAACAGATGCGGGGAACCCGCGACTTCTATGTCTGTGCCGCAGCAATTCCTGAGGAGTTCGGCCGGAAATGGAACATGGACCTTACACTTGACCAGCCAGGGCTGAACCTTATTTCCGGCTTCAAGGGCGGAAAACGTGCAGTAATGAAGATGGAAAAAGGCATAGCAGGAGAAAATGCGGAATTTCTGTTCCTGAGATATGAAACGGAGATCCCCGGCACGCTCCAGAAGCTTGAGTATGACTTCAAGATAAACAGCACAAAAGTGCTTTATCTTCCAGCATACAAAACCAATGACAAATATGTATTAGGTATTTCCTCATGAGTGATATTGAAGATAAACGCATGCACCTGATATGGGCATCGGTCATTTTGATGCTCGGTGTTTCAATTCTGGTAACATTTCTTGTAGCCGCGATCGGCTTCTGGGAAGGGACCGGCATCTTTCTGACAGGAGTTGGAGTGATCTCCTTCTGTTTAGTTATGTTCATGGGCGTTAGGGCCACACCGGTTTTCCCGCTGTTCCTTGTTCTCGCAGGAGTACTTCTCCTCGTTCAGGGACTGCTGACCACAATGTTACCGATTCTCACTGCACCGGTCCTGATTGGAGCGGCATTAGTGATTGCGGCATTAGGTGCCATATTATTCCTTGTACTGAAAAAATAGGTAAACCATGACAGTAGATTTACGAAACAAAGTTGAGGATGACCGCGGTCTGATCAAAAAAATCCAGTTATGCATCCCGGGATTCCGAGGATACAGGCAGAAAGAGGATATCCGACTTGCAGACGCCTTGCTCCGCCAGCAGCTTGCGGACGAACTGAAAAACAACGTCCTCCTGCCCCTGGAACAAACCCGTGAGTCAGCCAGTCGGGCACTCGAGCTTGATCTGATGAATGATCTTGCCGCCGTGATCTCACAGGCAAAGACTGCAGAAGCAAAAATTCGCCATGCAGAGCAGGGATACACCGGAGTTTCCCCGGCAAACCGTATCAAAAAAGCTGAGCTGAACACGCTGTATGAGTATGATCTCGCACTGATCGATGGTATCCGCGGACTCGGTGATCTGGCAAAAGCCGCATTCAGCTCTGCTGATGCCGGCAGCTTTGACAGCGTCAAGGAAAAAATTCGGGAGATCAGGTCTGGATTCAGCGAGTTCACCGTGATGTTTGACAAACGCAGTGTGGAGATCGCAGGGATAGGTGCATTCTAATGGGATTATTCTCAAAAACAAATAAGACGATCGGCTCAGGTTCAGATATTGAAGGTGCAGACTCGAGAAAAGGATTCTACTGGGTTGAGGATCAAAAAGGCGAGAACGTCATGTGGCGTCTCCCCCGGAACATTATGTGGAACGATAACGTGCTCGTCCGTGAGGATGAGTATGGTATCTTCTTCCGTGACGGAAAAGCCCTCGTTGTTTTTGACCGTCCGGACCGGTATGCCCTGACGACCGAGAACATCCCTGTCCTGAAGAGCATTCTTGGAACTGTGGCCGGAAACGTCCAGATTGGAGAGTTCTACTGGGCACAGAAACGTGAGTTCCGGGATAAGTTCGGAACACCACAGCCGCTCGCATTCCGTGATGTGGACTTTGGTGTCGTTCAACTGAGGATCTTCGGTCAGTTCTCATACAAAATCGTCGATCCGCTTCTCCTGATCACCCAGTTTGTCGGAACAAAAGGTCTGACAAAATCCGAGGAAATCGTTGAGTGGCTGAAGTCCCAGGTCATCATGGTCCTGAATGATACCCTCGGCGAGCTGAAGAGCAAGAAGCAGATGGGTGTTTTGGATATGCCTGCATATCTGCAGGAGATCGAACAGCTCTGCCTTGGCAAACTGACGACCGAGACGGAAATTTATGGTCTGAAGATCATGAGGTTCGCCGGCCTGAACATCAACATGCCCGAAGAGGTTCAGGAAGCGATCAACAAGCGCGGAGCTATGTCCGCCCTTGGCGTGAACTATATCCAGTATCAGTCCGGTAAAGCCATCGAAGGTATCGGACAGGGTGCTGCTCAAGGCGGCGAGGGATCCGGATTTGCCATGATGGGTGCCGGAATGGGTGCCGGAATGAGCATGGGTGGGATGATGACCCAGAGCATGGCAGGCGGCGGCGGTCAGCCAGCTCCCTTTGGCGGCCAACAGGCAGCTACCCCCCAGACAGCAGCTGTACCTCAGGCACCTGCACCCCAGACAGCGGCACCGAAACAGGCAGAACCGATGGATAAATGCAATAACTGCGGAGCCGAGTTTTCAGCCGGCAAGAAGTTCTGCCCGGATTGCGGACAGAAGATGACGCCTGCCGGAAGCTTAACTTGTGCAAAATGCGGAACTGCCCTTTCACCAGGAGCAAAATTCTGTCCGGAATGCGGTACAAAGGTCGAGACCGTTCGGAGATGTCCGCGGTGCGATTCCGTGGTCCCTGCCGGAACAAAGTTCTGTCCCGAATGCGGACAGAAACTCTGATATTTTTTTGGAATCTCTTTTTTTTATTTTTTAATCAGACTTATGTGTCGAGAAAAACAGCTATCAGTTTATGAATGATGAATTTCATTTTTCCTTCTCAAAATAGCGTCCAGTAATTTTTTTTGTAGAGTGTCCTTGCGACCTGAACCTGTTCCTTATCAGATATCCTGGTAAAAAATCTTGGGAAACCGGAAATACCGTTTGAAATTTGATGAAAAAAAAGAAAAAAATCAGGTACGCCGGATCGTTACCGATGCGGCATGGGCTGCAAGTCCTTCGGCCTCGGCCAGGATCTCCACGATATCACCGATCGTTTCAAGCCCTTCTTTCGTGACCATCTGGACCTGTGAACGTTTCATGAAGTGGTGAACATCCAGTGCCGAATAACTCTTTGCATATCCGGCCGTTGGAAGAACATGGTTCGTTCCGGATGCATAATCCCCGCAGGCAACCGGCGTGTATGGACCGATGAAAATCGAACCTGCGTGACGGATCTTTTCAAGCGTCGCAAGCGGATCAGCGGTCTGGATCGAAAGATGCTCAGGAGCGATCTCATTCATCAGATCGATCGCAAGGTCCTGATCCCCGGCGATCACATAACCCGAGTGGGCCAGAGCCTTTTCCATGATCTCCCGACGCGGAGCGAACTCGATCTGCTTTTCGATCTCGATCCCGACCTCCTGAGCAATCCTTTCGGAGGTGGTCACGAGAACACAGGCCGCGTTCGGGTCGTGCTCTGCCTGAGCAAGGATGTCGGCTGCGATGAATGCAGGGTTTGCCGATTCATCCGCGAGAACACCGATCTCGCTTGGACCAGCAGGGAAATCGATCTCAGCATGTTCGCGCAGCAGCATCTTTGCCTGCGTGACAAACACATTTCCCGGCCCGACGATCTTCTGGACCGGACGGATCGTTTCCGTTCCAAGAGCCAGAGCCGCAATGGCCTGGGCCCCGCCGATGGAGTAGGCCTCCGTAACGCCGGCAATGTCGAGAGCGACAAGGGTCAGCGGGTTTACCGGCGGCGGCGTACAGAGAACGATCTCAGGAACGCCGGCGACGCGGGCCGCGACAGTGGTCATAAGGACCGTTGATGGATAGGCCGCCCGTCCGCCGGGAATATATGCGCCGACACGGTCAAGAGGCGTTGTCTTCACGCCGAGCGTGATGCCCGGTTCCGTCTCCTCGAGCCAGAGAGATTTATCCATCTGCAGTTCATGGAACCGGGTGATGCGTGCCTCGGCCTCGATCAGTGCCTGGACGAGAGCAGGATCGACCTCATCATACGCCTCGTCGATCGCTTCACGGGAGATCCTGAGTGAGGAGAGTTTCTGCTTATCGAATTTTTCCGTCAGCGCAAAAAGAGCAGCATCGCCATTTTTACGAACATCCTCAATAATTGCCTCGACTGATTCCTTTACGTCGGCGAGTGAGCCGCGACGCATCGAAACCCACGACTCAACATTAAGCGGCTGCCATATCATGATAAACAGTATGGGATGTGGATAGATTTAGAGTATGGGGATTACTATCACCGGTCTGCTTCCCATTCGTCCAGCTTTTTCTCGAGGATCAGAGCGGCCGACTCCACCAGTTTTGGACAGATCGTTTTAAACAGGCATTTCTCCTTGATGATCGCGAGTTCATTCTCCTTCAATATATCGTATCCAAGGAGATCCCGGCAGAGAATCGAGCCGTTTTCCGCTTTGAACGCATCGAGAAATTCCACGGTTTTTTCATTTGTATCCGCCTTCGCTTCAAGATCTTCGCCAGTGGAGGGGCCATATTTCAGACCGATGACCATCAGCGCACCCGTGACGGCGCCGCAAACTTCGCCGTACCGCATGCCTGAGCCGAAACCTCCGGCGATTTTCTTTGCGGTATTTTCATCGACACCGAGGTCGTTCGAGAATGAGGAAAACACCGACTGCGCACAGTTTAACCCTTGGGAAAACGTGACTACTGCTTTTTCTGCATGATCCATAAGTAAATCCATTAAAGATATCGCACTGATCAGAAAAAAATCATTCGGCGAGCAGTTCGACTTCTATTGAAAGACGCCAGATATTTCGTTTCGAACGGGCAGGCAGATCGGCGATCTGCATCATGCGGTGATAGATCGTGACCTCACGGGAACTTTTCACCAGATTGTCCGCGTGTGCGACGATCTTCTCCTCAAGTGTCTCAGGCATCGCAGAAATAGGGGGCAGACCCAAAAGAACGGATTCGTCTTCGGTCAGACCAGCGCCCGTATGCCGCCCGACAATGTTGACGATCTCCTCGGAAAGGTCCAGGCGGCGGCAGATCTTTGCCCCTTTTCCGGCATGTTCGATTGAGTGAGTCTTTGACCTCCCGATATCATGCAGCATTGCCCCGGCATATACCAGATCAGGATCGACAGACTCGCCAGTATAGCGTGCGGCGACCTCAGCAACTTTTGCACAGTGAGAAACGACCCCGGCGTCACAGCCGGCGGAAAAAAGAGTGAGAGAATATTCAGGCATTATCCAGTGCGTTCTGCATCTTGGCCAGGCGTTTTTTCAGTGCAGCAACGATAAGATCGTCATCAAAATGCACCAGCATGGTCCCGCACTGAGAACAGGAGAAGTTGGTCGTCATCGCGTTGTTGAAGGTCGTCGTGATTCCGCAGTTTTTGCACTGATAGAAGTCATTCGCCTCGTCATATCTCAGCCGTCCCGCAAGTTTCCCTGCCGCGACTTCCATCTCGTTACGCAGGACCATGCTCATATGATCCATACGCATCAGCCAAAGATACGTGAGCCAGCCGGTCTCATTGTTTTTGATCCTGCGATATTCAGCAAGACGGTGTTCGTATAAGTTATAGAGAGTGTGGCGAACCGAGTTCAGATTGATGCCGGTGAGTTCAGCGATCTCTTCGTCGCTACGTTCCGCACTGATAAGCTCCTCATCGGAATGCTTGATCTCAGCCGTGAACCTTACTCTGTCGGATGCCTTGAGATCTTCACTGCTCAGCTTTCCCTCCATCCACCTGCGCGTGTATTCCACGCTTGACCAGCGGCGAAGGAGTTCAAGACCCTCTTCACCGACGAGTTTCAACAGATATTGATAGATTGCCGGATTCCCGAGTTGCTCTTCTGTGATGACCGTCATTCCTTAGTAAATTGTAGTGCATCCCTAATATGTTTATCCAGTGAGGAGAAGGCATCCTCGCGGGTCGCCCCGGAACCGGTCACGGAAAACATCACCTCACCCTCTTCAAATGATGTGCCTGGATGCGGAATGTCGGTGATCGTCTCACGTAAAGCGGACATCTCTTTTTGGATCGTGATATCCCGGGGTGCGGCAAGGATACGCCGGACCGCAAAACATGCTGGTTCCGGCCGTTTCTTTGGCAGGACGCCTCTGCATGCATCTGCGTGCAGGGAGAAGAGATTCACGCCGAGCGCTCTCTCGACCGTCTCAACGGTGCCCTGGAACCGCGGATTTATTTCGATCGCGTAGGCCTCATCATCGGTCAACACAAAGTCCACCCCAACCGACCCCACACAGCCGCTTGCAGCAACGATCTTCTCCGCAAGCTCCATCATCCGGTCTGCAAGAGGATGTCTGCAGGGAGTGAGTGAGCCGGAGAATGCATAGGCACAGGTATCCCCGCCCCGGAGGATCTGCTCGTTTGCACAAAGAGCCATAGCAGCGTCCCCGGTGCCGAGGCACGAGACGCTTGCCGGTTGACCTGAGATGGGTTCCTGCGCCATAGAGGGGAGATGCTCCACGAACTCCTCCCATGCCTCGCGTTCCTCATCCGAATGCACACAGGCGTTCCGCCATCCGCCTGCACCGGAGAGGGTCTTCATCATTGCCGGATACTCCCCGGGACCAAGTCTCCGGGGGACCGGCACACCGATCTCCTCGAAGAAATCCTGGGTCTTTCCCTTATCCATGAATCGTTCGGCAACATTCACGGGGGTTCCGAGCCTGTCACGCACAGGCAGAAGTTCGGCCCCAGATGTGGTCACGACATGATCGATATCATGAGCATCGAGCATCTCTTCAACTGCAAACGGCAGTTCGTTCAATTCATCGAAAGCAAGATGATCCTTCGTGCACCAGATAAGATCCTGATCGCAGAAATGGTCTACGGCATAGACATCATACCCTGCACGGGCTGCCGAGGCGGCAACGTGGCGGGTAGTATATCCAGCGACAAGAATACTCTTCATAGGTTTTCTTCGTGCTCGTGTTTGATCGTGGTTTTGCCGATCTTCGTCGGCAGGACTTCAAGCTCGGCATCCGGGAAAGCCAGGTCCAGCTCCTTTCCTTCATACAGATGATCGAGACAAAGGGCAAGAGCAGAGATCTCGGAGTGAGGCTGGTTCGCGACTGCCACATTGTAGTCGGCAAGCTCGTAGAGATCGCCCGGGACCTTTTCCGCACCGACGACGATCATGACCTTCTCCTCCTTTCTTATATCGGCAATGACGTCCTGGAGTCGAAGACCGTACATCGTTAGGTGGACAACCTTTCCGCCGTTCTTTTTGAACTGTGTGATACAGGACTTCCATTTGACATTGTTTTCGCAGAAGAATGTCCCGCCGAATCTTGTTGCAACATCAGTGATACTGCCGGCAACCTTCGCATCATCGGCTGCAAGATACATGCCGCTTGCCCCGAGAGCGCGGGAACTTAATCCGACATGGGTGGTGACACGCTGATCCCGTTCGGGTCGGTGACCTATTCTGAGGATATAGGATTCGGGTTTGAGATTCATTTTCTTACCTTGATAACGCCGTTTTCGATGTAGATATCCGAGGGGGTGTTCCTGATTTCGTTCATCATGAACATATCGTTGAGAGAGAGGGGGCAGACATTCTCACATTTTACATAGATTAGACCGGCTTTCTCGAGCCGTGCAAGGGAAGCCCTGACTTCATCTACGGAAAGACACGATCGTTCCACCAGTTCGGTGATCGTCGGCGTTCCATTATCAGGGATCATATGATATAGGGCCCAGTCCACGTCCTCATTTCTCATGTCCTAACAAGTTGGAGGAGAGAGACATTATACTTTATTGATTCACACAACAGAAAAGTACATTATATGGCGTACACCTCCAACTCCGGGCTTGACTCTCTTGCCGATGAACTGTATGAAGCATCGGGGGACGATGACTTCAGACTCGCGGATCTGCTCCGCCAACTACCAAAAGAGACGGCGGTCCTGCTCTGTACGTCTGATCTTACCAATGCCCTGCAGACCTACATTTACGCATTTGAAGAAGAGCCGGAGATCGATATCTATGAACTTCTCCTGCTCCAGCCTTCCTCAATGATCCCCCGCGGGATCAAGATCGGAAATGTGGAGCTCGCCGACATCGTCTTCGGGTTTGACAAAAAAACGAACCTGTTTTTCATCGCGGTCTGGAATGGAGAGAAGTTTCTCAAAGCCTTCTCCGGTCCCGGCGCTTACCGGGAAGCGGTGAAGTGTGCAAAAGAGCAGTGTGCCTAACCTTTCGTGATCAGATCATACCTGACATCCGCAGGAACGATCCTGGGCAGATCCCCCCACCGCCCGATCCATTCCCCGATCACGGCATACACGGCGAAGACCGATGACCCCTCAACTTTTTTCATGACCTCGTCAAAGTTTTCCGGCGTGAGGATATTACAAAGACCCGTGGCCCAGGCATCCGCCTTTGCAGGATCATGGGAAAAACAGGTCACCGAATCCGCGGTCCCAAACGAGACCGAAGGCCCAACAGTCGCGGAGGAGGTACAGATACCAAGTATCTCGGTCTGCGGAGGCACGATAAAGGCAAACTTTCCCGAAGAAGGGGCAGAGCCAGCGTAGATACCGACCCGAAGATCACGGTCCGAAAACAGCACGATATCCCCGCCGTTGTCGATCAGACCGAATGAAGCCCCGGCATCCCGCATCGCCCGAACGCCCGCCCATCCGATCGTGGCCGCGACGGCCGCCATCGGACCGACATCCGCCTCGAACGAGGCATCAGCCATCTGCCTGACCGATTCCGACGCACCGTCTGATGCCGGAACTGGACCATAACTCATCTGAAAAAAAGGGTCGGTCGTGAGATAATGCTCAAGACCGGTCCGTGCCGCGATCATCCCGTCCTTTGCCGCTTCGATGTGCAAAGCATCGTCGGCAAGGATCGTGGTGATCGTTTCGCGGTACGCGAAGTGTTCGCGGAACATTACTTCTGGATACTCAACGCACGCTGAGGGCAGTAGGTGGCACATCTGCCGCAGAGGACACACCGCTCAGAATCGACGACAAGCTGCCAGTTTTCATCGAAGGAGAAGACCTGCTTTTGACAGATACTGATGCACAGTCCGCAGTCAACACAGTCCGTACGGTTGTGAGAAACCGCGTCCTTCTGGATACGGATAGACACGCCTTTTCTGGAGAGGGCGGTGATGAACATGTCTGCATCCTTGTCATCAACGTCAAGAAGGGCCCAACCCTCGTCCCCGTCGATCAATGCACGTTCAACATTCACCATCACGCCAGACCTGAGTATGGCCGCGGCGATATTTGGATACTGGACTCCGTCGGAGTCAAACTCGACCATCAATTTCATCTTCGTCCCCTCCCGCCGACAAGATCACCAAGATCATACGAGTTGAGCATGCCCAGGATATGCCTGGACGAGTCGATCACCACTAAGGCACCGATATTGTGCTGCTGAAGGGTGCGTGCGGCAAAATCGACCGGGGCGTCCGGGGCGATGGTGATGACGTTCTTGGTCATGATCTCAGAGACGGACATATCCTGTTCATCCTTTGCGAAGGCTTTGGAGACATCATAGGTCGTAACGATACCGATCAGCCTGTTTTCCGAATCGATCACCGGGAGATGGTTCGTTTCGCCTTTCAGCAGCCGTTTGGCAGCTTCTTTAACGCTTTCCTCACCCGTAATGGTGACGAACGTTGAGACCATCATCTCGTTGACATGGCAGACATATCCCTTCTCCGCCATGGGCTTGTTTATCTTATGGGAATCGATCGGTCGGGTAGCGAGGGCCATGGTGAAGGACCCTGTTTCTATACGTGTCTTCAGTTCGGCCGCGACTTCACGTGCCTTCTTATAACTCGAGAGAGGGGAGCAGCGCACTTCCTCGCCGTCGATCTCGACCGACCCGCTCTTGAGCTGGGCATATGTGACCTCCCGGATCACAGGTCTGTCCCTGAACGGCGTACCGTAATCGACGATGTTCGTTTTCAGATCCTCGTCGCGGACCGCAGTGTGCCTGACGATCTCCTCATTTAAGAGAGGGATCGGGATGCCTACGCCGACGTACATTGTCACGCCGTATCCGGTCATGGTAGCGGCACGGATGTAATCAGATGACATCTCCTTCATATTACCGGAGGTCATGAGTGTCCCAAACCCGGCTCCCGGGGAGGACTGTGTGCCCTCCCCGACAACGACACCGTTCGCCCCGCCGATAAAGATCGGGGTGCCGGAACCGATGACGGAAAGGGTCGGATCATTTGCGAGGGGGGAGAGGCAGCCGGCTCCCGAATACGTGATATTCCGGTGAGAGGGGAGAAGGAATCCCATATAGGTCTTTATTGCCTGATCGCTCATATTGGTGGCAGCATTATAGGATTGATATGAGTTTCTCGGGTTGAGCATGATGGCCTGATTCAGTTCCTGCAGAGTAAACTCATTCGTTATAGATGTTCTGGGATAACAGTCGGTCCCCTTTGCCCGTGCATGAAGTTCTACGGACTTTCCGGCGATCAGATCCTCTATCACATGTGCCCCGCCGTACTCTGAGTGCCGAGTGGTGGATTCCTGAGTTGCCCCGATAAAACAGTCAACGGCCGCGATACCCGCATATGCCTCGACATTGTTCAGCCACATCTTCTCCATTCTGATCGGTATCTCAGAATGCCCAAAGTTTAGAAAAGCGCCTGACGAGCACATCGCGCCGAAAGTACCGGTGGTGACCACATCTACGTCACGAAGTGCCCCGGTAACGCCGAGTTCGTCGACGATATTCGGCATCTCTTCAGCGCTGACCACACGGACACTTCCATCACGAATACGCTCATTTATTTCGTCGATGGATTTGTACATATAAATAATATTTAATCCCGCTCATCCTATATAAATCGCGTTATTCTATGTGTGGATAATCCTGTTTTGCCCGAATTACGGCCCGTATTCCCCCGCGGGGATTGGGAACATCTCCTGTATACCTTGGGATGAGATGCAGATGAGCATGCATCACGGTCTGACCGGCGGCCACCCCGCAGTTCACCCCGATATTGTATCCCGCAGGCGAGTACACAGCGTCCAGATGCTCTCTCGCAAGCCCAATCAGTTCACTTACGGCCGCATGCTCCTCGGAAGTAAGATCGAACCAGGAGGAGATATGCCGACGGGGAATGATCAGGACATGACCCGGTGAGACTGGGTAGAGATCCCATTTTACATAGGCGAGGGCATTCCCGAATAAGCAGGGTTTGTCTGTGCAGAACGGACATTCCATAGTTATGTCCGCGGTCCTTTACCGAGCATCGACCTGAGATCATCTCTGTAGACTAGCAGGATCTCCTGGATATTGCTGATCAATCCGGGTGAGGACCGGAACAGGAGGTAGGCGATCAGGAGGATAAGAAGGAACGCCGCCCCTTCGCAGATGACATTGTGGGACCAGAAAAAACTTGCATACCCGGGGATCGTCGGATGGGAAAATACATCCTCGTACCAGGGGAACCACTGCGAAAAGTATGCCATGATCACAAACACGTTTCTGAAGATGTTGATGATGAAGATCGGCACCAAGACAAGGAGGGTCAGACCGATCTTCTGTTTCCAGGAGGTCTTCGTGAGAGCGATCACGCCGAGGAGGATCGCGATCGCCGTTATCCCGGTACATCCGAGAATGATCTGATCCATATAGCCGTATGTCTGACCCGGGATAACCCATACCGACTCGAACATGTCCCAGGCCGCCATGGTGTATTGGAAACCGATCAGATCGAATACCCACCTGATACAGAAAACCACCACTGAGATAAGCCAGTTGCCGAGAACAGTGAACATCGCAAACGGAGCATATATGATCCCGGCGATTGCGGCGGCATAGGTGAGCCTAAGGATCCGCAGATCCCGGACGAGCAGGCGTTTTACGGTAATATATATGAGCGGTATTCCTACGATGGCGAGCATCGGATAGAAGAAGTTCCCCTCTTCGAGGAGGGACGGAAGCATCAGAAGGAAACTGAATTCCAGCATGATCCAGCCGACGACCGCGGTGTATTTATCATATTTTCCCGGAATCAGCGTGAGAACAAATGCAATCAGACTGACGGTAAGTGCACAGAAAATCAAAGTATCCAGCATGTAGATGCTTATTGATTGGAGCCAGTTGGATAAATGGGTTTGCCAGGGAGTTTATCCCCATCCATAAGAGTATTTAACTTGGTAAAACCAATAGTAAAGTCTATGATGTTCTGCCCAACTTGCGGGAAGCTGATGAAAACGAAGGACGGTCTGTTATGCTGTTCTAAATGTGGATATACCGAAACCATCACCGCCGAAAATAAGGAGCAGATGAAAAAAGTTGCGTACATGCAGGAAAATGACATTCTGATTGTGGAAGAGGGCGCGGATATCGGAACGAAACCTACTATTGCGATCAAATGTCCGAACTGTGGTCACAATCTTGCTGAGTGGTGGCTCCGCCAGTTACGCAGTGCTGATGAGTCTGAGGTCAGATTCTTCCGTTGCACGAAATGCAAACACACCTGGCGTGAATACGACTGATCAGGTTTCTTCTCTCCTTTTTTAAGCAGGCGACACGAGTATTTATATACTTACCTGTAATATCTTATAAATATGTCAAACCTTCCCGAAGACTCACTGAAGATTGAGAATATTGTCGCATCAACTAAGGTGAATGACAGTCTGGACCTGGTGGCGCTCGCTGCCCAGATTCCGGGAGCGGAATATAATAAACAGCGTTTCCCGGGGGTAGTTCTACGTATGCAGAACCCGAAAATAGCCGCACTGGTTTTCGGATCAGGTAAAGTTGTTCTGACCGGGGCAAAAAGTCTTGAGAATCTTACCAAAGGACTGGAATATCTCGTCACGCTTTTAAAGGATCTGAAAATCGATATCCTGGATAACCCGACATACACCGTACAGAACATCGTCACTTCAGCGGATCTGGGAAGCCGCATCAATCTGAACAAGATCGCCATGAGTTTCAATCTCGACAAGATCGAGTATGAACCCGAGCAGTTTCCGGGACTCGTGTACAGGCTCGACGATCCGAAGGTGGTCGTTCTGCTCTTCGGTTCGGGAAAACTGATCATCACCGGCGGGAAGAAAACGGTCGATGCACAGCGTGCGGTCAAGAAGATCTATGAAGATCTGATCGCTTTGAAACTTCTACAGATAGAATAATCCAATAACGACCTTCAACAAATCTTTTTTCAAGATTTTCCGTGCCGCTGATGAAAGCGGATGCGGAGAAAAAAAATATAGGGATCCTTATCCCTGATAGATGACCTCAAGACTGCCGTGGGCGGTGGTCTTGCCGTCGCGAAGTGCCCCGATGACCTCATCCATCTTTGCATTCGCCGAGATGATCAGCGGCTCAGCCCTGCCAAACACCTGGAACAGAAGTCTGTCTGTCGTGCCGAGTCCCGGAGACGGACCATGCCAGGCATGCTCGCCGAAATCGTTCATCCCCTGGACAGCAGGGAACGGGAACTTCGGCGCCGGTCCTGCATCATATCCGGGAGAGATGTACCCAACCGACGGAATATTCCAGATAGACCAGAGACATTTGTAGGCCTCTACACCGGATTTATCCTGGACGATCATTGCCACATACTGGACATCCTTAGGGACACCCATGAGTTCGATCTTCGGGGAGATGTTCCCGCCGGCAAACGTACTCGACGGAGTCAGGCCTTGTTTTCCTAAATGAATAGTAATAGGGTCCATGAAGTATACTCAGACAGGCAAATTAATTAAAGTTTAGGTCGAGTTACTATTCCATGGACCAGTTGACGATCTACACCGATGGAGCAAGCCGGGGAAACCCGGGACAGGCCGCCTCCGCCTGGCTGATTTTACGGGGAGATGAAGTACTGGAATCTGATGTCCTCACACTTGGACGGGCGACCAATAATGTTGCCGAATACTCGGCACTGAATGCTGCTCTCCGGCGGGCAGCACGGTTTTGCACCCCGAAAGAGACCCGGGTCGAGGTCTTCTCGGACAGTAATCTGATGATCTCCCAGATGACTGGGAGATATGCGGTCAGGTCGGAGGATCTTCGCCCGCTGTATGAAAAGGCAAAAGAGCTGGCATCGGTGTTTGCCTCGGTGAACTACACCCATGTCCCGCGGGAGAATGCCTATGTGGGTTCATGCGACTGGTTATGCAATAATGCACTGGACCTTCTCTCACAGAAACCAGCGCCGGTCCAAAAAAAGATTGAGTGCGTGCCGATAGGTATCGTTCACTCGCCGTTCACCAATCCCGAGGATGCGCCCAGACAAGGGATCTTCACCGACAAACCAAGCAGGATCACGATCTATGAAAAATACCGGGATGGTCTCTTTGGTCTTGCCGCCGGGGACAAAGTCTTCATCCTCTGCTGGTTCGACCGGGCGGAACGCGACATCCTCAAAGTAAAACCGCATGGTCACGGGAAAGGCGAGATGCGCGGCGTTTTCTCGACACGTGCCCCGGTCAGGCCAAATCCGATCTCCCTGACCCTCGTTACGATCATCAGCATAAATGACCTCGTCCTCACCGTCAAGGGACTCGAGGCGCTTGACACCACGCCGGTCCTCGACATCAAACCGTATTACGGGGATATCGACAGCTGAGCAGCATTCGGTTCGCGATCTCCACCATCTCCCTGACCTCGGATTCGCACCGACGTTCGACTGCCCCGTAATCCTTCGCGTCCATCATCTCCCACACCTTTTTTCCAGTCGGTTTCCTCTCCCGTTCCGGGAGCAGTGCATCGGCCAGCTGATTGTGCGAGCAGGGATGCAGGATAGGATTCTGTGTCGGAATAAAACCGATCCCCGCAACGGAAAGATCAACGACCCGGCACTTGCCGATCGTGTTGTAGATCTCCTCCAGGGGAGCCACCTGATACTGAAGACATTTCGCGAGCAGAAACGGCATATCAAAGGTCGAGATCCCGACCCCGCAGACAACAGGATCTGCCTGGATCATCTTCTTGTCTTTGACATTGGCCCACATATTCGCAAAAACCTGATAAAGAGAAGTCACCACCTCTCTTTCGCCGCCCTCACGCCACATCCAATGATGCGTGTAGTTATGAACAACCTCGCCGGCGATCGGGCGGCTGCCGTAGACCACGCCGCCGAGGAGAGTATGGCCTTCGCGAAATGCATTTACGGCAAGGGAGGCGCCGGTCCGTTTCCTCCGGTCAGCCGGCGGCACGAATGCCTCCAGATCAAAAACGAGGAACTCCGTCAGTGAGGGGCTGAACATCACCATGATCAGATGACCGAGATGGCGATCAGTCCGAGGATACCGGTCCAGATCGTGTGTACGGCGATCGCCGTCAGAAGAAGACCGACGATCTTGGAGAGGATCACGAGCACGGTTTCCCCGAGCAGTTTCTTGATCTGCGCCGAGAAGATCAGGATCAGCCAGATACAAAACAGGGCAAGGAGCACCGCGACGAGGGTCAGAAGAATACCGTTCTGCGCCCCAAGGATCATCACTGTCGTGATCGTTCCCGGCCCGCACATCACCGGCGTGCCGATGATGACGCCGGCCATCGACTTCTTCCCGATCCGATCCGAACTCTCCAGATTTTTGTGTCCTGCCGAGGAGCCGCCGATGTCCAGGCCAAGAACGATCTGCAGACCGAGAATAAAGAGGATTATACCTCCGGCGACCTTGAAACTCTCCAGCTCGATGCCGAGCATATCGAACAAAATATTATTGAATATCAGAAATGTCAGCATTAGAGCGCCGGCAACTCCGGTTGCAACGAACGCCTGCCTGATCATCTCGGGTTTTTGGAGATCCCGGGTCAGGTTGATGAACATCGAGACCGAGAGGAGAGGATCCAGAATAATGATCAGGGTAAACGCGGCAGATATGACGGTCACCAGTAGTTCGAGCATATAAGTAGTATTGAGCGTTCCCGCATATTATACCTCGGCATGACTGACTTTTCTGCAGGAATCATGATGAAACCTGAGTCAAGATCCGGGGTCGAAAAAAACCATATACCTCTTCTCCCGCAGTTGGTGAGGGAAAGCGCCTGCCGTCTCCCACAGATATAAAATAGATGGGGGAGTTGTATTCTGATTAATGGAAATGGCAGAGAAAGAAGATATCCGTATTGAGAAACTCGGATTTCCGTTTGAGACGGAAAACCCGTTTCTATTCTGTGCGCATCATAAGGACAGGTATCCAAAAGGGGAACGGGATCTCGGACCGGCAGTCACGCTCTCTGGTCGGAATCTGGGAAACGATTTTATCATAAAAAAACGGATTTCGGATGTATCACGGCCAGCGGATCCCGGGATTCCCAAAACATCCCCACCGGGGATTTGAGACGATCACGGTCACTCTTCAGGGATATGTGGACCATGCAGATTCGCTCGGGGCCGCGGGGAGATACTGTAACGGCGATGTTCAGTGGATGACCGCCGGGAGCGGCTGTCAGCATGCGGAGATGTTTCCGCTCGTGCATCAGGACCAGGAGAACCCGCTTGAACTTTTCCAGATATGGCTGAATCTTCCGGCTAAAGATAAATTCGCACAGCCGCATTACCGCATGCTCTGGGCCGAGGATATACCCGTCCTGACCTCCACGGACGCCCATGGGCGGGCGAGCACGGTCCGGCTGATCGCCGGTGAGTGGGACGGAGCAAAAGCGCCAGCCCCCTCACCCGCCTCATGGGCAAACGACCCGAACAACCATGTCCGGATCCTCCTCATCCGGATGGATCCGGGAGCCGAGATCCGGATCCCGGCCGTTACGCCAACGATCTCCCGGAACCTGTACTTCTACGAAGGGGATAAGATCAGGATCAGCGGAAAGGAGATCCTCCCCTATACACGGGCAGTACTCGCCGGGGATAGGGATCTCCGGATACAGGCCGGGAACGCCCAGTGTTTCCTTCTTCTCCTCGAAGGCGAACCGATCAATGAACCGATCGCGAAGTACGGGCCGTTTGTCATGAACACCTCTGAAGAGATCCAGGATGCCTACCGGGACTACCGGCAGACCGGATTCGGCGGATGGCCGTGGGACGCCCCCGACCCGGTCCATGACATCGGCGAGAACCGGTTCGCAAAGTACATCGACGGGCATGTTGAGGAACGCCGGTCGTATCATGATCCAACGTAGAAAGAGGGACAGGGTTTCCCGACAGAACACCCGGGTCCAAACTATTTTTTTTCCGTAATATGCAGGTATGTGCCCGCCGATTTTCCAAAACAGACGAGGATATTTCAGGGAAAGCATCCCTGTCACTAACGCGAAGTATTATGCTCCTCCATGCTCCATTTATTAAAGATGGATGGGAAAACATACGCCTCTCTGAAGATTGAAAATATCGTCGCCTCCGGTGTAATCGCCGAAGCGATTGATCTTGCAGAGATATCTGAAAAAATTGACGGGTGTGAACTCAATACAAAACGTTTCCCCGGTGCAGTGTATCGTATAGACAATCCGAAAATGGCATCGCTCATCTTCTCCTCAGGAAAAGTTGTGCTTACCGGAATCAGAAATGAAGCAGCGCTCGATGAGGGTCTCGCAAAGGTGCTTGCCTCTCTGAAAGAAGCCGGCGTCAAAGTGCTGGATGTCCCCCGGGTTGCCGTGACCAACATAGTATGTTCCTACGACATCGGCCGGTTCATCAATCTCAACCGTGTTGTCGCGACCCTTTCTCTCGAAGCGATCGAGTATGAGCCGGAACAATTCCCAGGTCTCGTATACCGGATCAAAGATCCAAAAATCGTGGCACTCCTCTTCTCGTCCGGAAAGATCATCCTGACCGGCGGCAAGAATCTTGATGATGTCCGAAGAGGTCTTGACTTCCTTGAAGAAAGCCTCAAGGATGTCCTGACAGAACAAAAATAATCAATCATCCTCTGTGAGATTCTCACATACATCTTAATTTTAGGGGGATTTCAATTCAGAGATGCCTGCCTTATATCTTATATTTTTCTCAGTGTGCCTTGGATTGATTTATTCTATGATAATTCGACCATATCTCGTATTTTAAGAAAAACCAGTGACTTATAGATAGATATGCCTGGGATATTTTTGTTGAATAACTCAAAAATAGCTTTTTCAGATAAATAAAAATGAGTTGATCTGGATTTTTATTCTTTCAGTGAGATATCAAGTCCGCCGAAGAGTTTGACAGTTTTGTTGTAGGCAATTGCGGAAATTGCCCCGACAATCATGCCGACGATAAATCCTGCGAGTGCGTAAACGATGAAGTAGGCGAGGATATCAACAACACCAAGACCAAATCCAAGTGTGAATCCTATGTCAAACTGAAGATTAAACATCAGCAGGACACCTTTGATAATTCCAAGGATCGCCCAGAGGACAGCTAAAACTCCTCCCACAACAAATGCTGCGGAAGATACACCAATATGCTCGATTTTCATGGTTTAAACCTATATTAAGAATTTACATCAGAATTATTTATAGACGACGGTTTTTTGGATTCGCGTTCGAGGTGTCCCAGAAGGAAGACCGTGCCGGTTTTGTCCAGAGGCTGGTTGTTATTTCCGCATTTAGGTGAGTGGATGCAGGAAGGACAGCCATTTTTACAGGGGCATCCTGTTACTATCTCACGGGCAAATGTGAGTATATCCGGGAAAATCTCCGTTGCTTTTTCTGCAAGACCTATGCCGCCGGCAACTCCGTCATAGATGAAGATCGTGGGGGCGGCAGTATCGCTGTGGAACGGCGTGGATACCCCGCCTATATCGGCTCTGTCACAAAGGACATAATGCGGCATCGCGGCAATCAGAGCATGTTCAACACCGTGAAGCGAACCGGCGAACGCTTCCGGTTTGATGCCGCATTCTTCGTCAATGGTTATCCAGCAGGCTTTCGTGGTAAATCTCCGCGGGGACACAGACAGTTCATGTGCTGCTATGATCTGATCATACTCAATCTCTGAGTAGCCAAGGATCTGGGATGAGACCATAACTTCGCCGTAATTTACCTGAAGATCATTGTGTCTTCTGGTTTTTTCTTTTGCAGTGATGGTGATTTCCGTCATTGAAATCGGTCTCGTGTGATAGAGATCTGATGTTTTTCTGACTCTGATGAGGCGATGTTCAGGTTCGATGGTTTCCACACGATAACGTTCACCCTGATGAAAGATGACTGCGCCCGGATATGCTTCCCTGTATGCCTGATTTTCATCCATGGTTTCAAGAATGGTTTTCCCGTTAAGTACTGACCAGGTTTTTCCTATTATCCCAAAGAACGGTGTGTTCTGTGCAGGATTTTCCACGCCGCAGTAAACATATCCTTTCGAGGTGCTGGAAACGAGATGTTCGTTTTTGAGAACGGTGATTAAATCAGCAGCAGCATCCCCGAAGTATTTCTGGTCACGCTCGGGCTTGTACGGGAGTTCGGCTGCGGCACACTGGAGATGAGAGGAGAGAATATAGGGATTTTCGATGCCAAGGATTGCCTGTTCGCGCGGGGCATCAAAAAATGCCTCAGGGTTTCTGGCATAATACTGATCGATCGGATTTTGTCCGGCAACAAATGTAATGACTGCGTCTTGTCCGTTTCTTCCTGCGCGTCCAGCCTGCTGAAGAACAGAGATCATAGATCCTGGAAATCCACTGATGACGACGGAGTCCAGACCGCCCACATCAATGCCGACCTCCAAAGCGTTGGTACTGATGACCCCGGATACGTTCCCTGTTTTGAGCCTTGCTTCGATCTCTTTTCGTTCAGCCGGACGATATCCTCCGCGATAGGAGGCAATATTTCCAGCAGGCTGCTCCTCGCGGCATCGCATGGCTGTAATCTCTGCAGCATTTCTTGAACGGGTGAAGCACAATGTCTGCATTCCGGCTTTAATTTGGGAACTAACCAGTTCGGCGGTAGCAGAGATACTGCTTTTGTTTTCGGGAGAGTAGATCCGGAAGATCCGTTTTGCACGCGGTGATCCGTCACTGCTGATCTCCACAGACGGCAGACCGGTCAAGGTTTCTGCAAATGACACCGGATCCCCCAGAGTTGCCGATGATAAAATGAACTGTGGGTCTGCATCGTAAAAATTGCAGACACGCCGCAGTCTTCTCAAGAGAAGGGCCGTGTTGGATCCAAAAATACCCCGGTATCTGTGTGCCTCGTCAACAACTACAAATGAGAGATTTGTCCAAAAATCACCCCATTTGGCTCGCCATCCAAGGATATGATGAAGTTCATACATATTTGTGAGAATGATGCGCGAGTCTGTACGGATCTTTGGCCGAAGCTCCTGTTTTGTATCGCCGTCATAGATCGCCGGTTTTGTTTTTGCATGAAGAGCAGAGTCAAATTCTGTAAAGAAGAGCAGCTGATCGCGAGTTAGGGCTTTTGTCGGATAGATGAACAATGCGGTCGCATCTGGATCAGTGACGAGTCTTTCCAGAATGGGAAGGGAGTAGGCAAGGGTCTTCCCCGAAGCGGTCGGCGTTGTGATGATCACATTTTTTCCGTTCGATACCTGGTCAAATGTTTCTGCCTGATGAGCGTAGAGCCTGATGTTTCTCTCTGTAAGATACCGTGTGATCTTTTCGGAAATCGGAGATTTCGGTATCTGATATTTTGGAACTTGTGCCTCTTCGTATTTTATATACATATTTTTGTCATCCATAGATGGTCTCACATTCAGTTCGGAGAAGCAGAGCGAGATTTGCAACATCGAGTTCATTATGTTTCATGATCGGCGTGAGAATTGACGGGTCTCTGGTGCGGAGATAATTCTGATAATAAGCGGGGACCAGATATCCCGGCAGATCGTTCGATCTTGGCGTGTGAAGAACAAACTTTTCAACAGTACCTAAACAACAGTCAGGAATATCAGCTCCGTAAAGTCTTCTGGTGGGATACAAAAGATCAAAATGCAGATCAGGACAGACCGTTCGCTCGCCATAATAGGATAGACGATTATTCAGATACGGCACATCAAACCCTTTCCCATTATAGGTGACGACATGGGCATGTTTTCGAAAAGCCTGACCGGTCAGATAGAGAGCAGCAGGTTCGTCTTCGATATCACGGAGAAGATACTGAGTAACGGTAAGTTCGTTCCCTTTCCAGACACCGCACCCGAAAAGGATGATCGGGGACTGAAACATGCCAAGTGTCTCTATATCGAAATACAGAAGATCTTCTTTCGGAAGTGCATGGGAAAAACCCAGTAATAGTGGATCATTTCCTCTGTGAGCATCCTGAAAGATCCTGAAAATGTCTCCAGGATTCCCATTCTCGATAACATCTGCGATTTCAAATGCAGATTCCCGCCGGCAGGTATGTCTTAGGTCGGTAAGATTCACCACGCCTTTTCTTCGGTACTCATAAGCACGTCTTGGACCTATCCCGGGCACCAATGTCAGTTCACACATACACCGTTCGCGAATCCTCTCTTCTGAAATGAGATAATCCGGGTAGATCCGGGTAGTTTCCCTCGAAAGACACGTACCATCAGGTGTATCTATCTCAAAGGTACCGGGGATCTCTGCATTTCCCCTCCCACGTGTTTCTGTTTTCAGAAATACACTTTGTACGAATTCCTTACTGAGGACCTGCATGAAGGGGATCAGCAAATAAGGTAGTTCTGATCTTTTGTTGAGAGTGCATGTTCACTGTTGTCTGATGCAAACCAGCAGAGTTTGGAGAGCTGGTTTTTTCTCTGAACTACGGTGTATCCTTCTGCACGTTTTGCGATTGAGTTTAAAGCAATACTCGTCATAAACAAAAATCAACTCCAGAGTATATATATCCCAAACCGCGCGGTGCGATAATGCCTCCTCCCTCATTTAAAAATGTTATAAAATAGAATAATTTTTAGTTATTTTCAAAATCTAAGCTCAATATTGGTTTGGAATCGTGTGCAAAAAATCGAGATGAGCTGAGATATATTGTGGTTTTATCTTTACTCAAATACGCATCTTTACAATTACAGACGACAAAACAATTACGTGATTTTTCATGCTTGAGATAGAAAACCTGCATGTGGAAGTTGGCGGACGCGAAGTTCTGCACGGGATATCTTTGATCGTGCCGGATGGACAGACCCATGTCCTCCTTGGCCCGAATGGGTCAGGAAAAACTACTCTTCTACGTACGATAATGGGCTTTGCCTCTTCGAAAGTAACCTCCGGGAAAATAATCTTTAATGGCGTTGATGTTACGCATAAACCGGTCCACGAACGTGCAAAACTAGGAATGGGGATCATGTTTCAGCGCCCGCCCACAATATCCGGCTTGAAACTCGGCAAATTCATCAATGCAACAAATAACATCGATGAGGCACGGATCCCAATTATCGTGGAAAAACTGCACATGACCAAATTTCTTGACAGAGATGTCAATGCAGGATTCTCAGGCGGAGAAATAAAACGCAGTGAGATCCTGCAGCTTACCGTTCAGAATCCGTCATTTGTGATGCTGGATGAACCGGAAAGCGGAGTGGATGTGGAAAATATGGCCCTCCTCGGCGATGCCGCCGCCGCTCTTCTGGAAAAAGGGATCCATATGAAAAACCGTACCAAATCTGGACTGATCATCACACACACTGGATATATTCTTGATTATCTTGAGGCTGATGTCGGTTATGTATTGATCGACGGATCTCTCCAGTGCAGCGGAAACCCGCGTGAAATTCTCAAAAGTGTGAAAACATCAGGATATAAGGACTGTCTATCATGCCGGAAATGAATGGATTCTCGGGGATCAGCCCCGAAGATAAAGAACGCCTTGCCTTAACCGGGATCCACACCGATTCAATGGAAGGACGCGCAGGAAGTTTCCTCCTCGTAAATGATCATATCCTTCACGCAGGTTCCCAAGCCGAAGGAGTAGAGGTGCTGATGATCGAAAAAGCACTCGAAAAATACGAGTGGCTCAAGGATTACTGCTGGAACCTTGTCCCGGCTGACAAAGATAAGTACACACAGTACGTCGCAGATCACCCTCAGAGAGGTTATGTCATAATCGCCCATAAAGGAACAAAAACCACCTTTCCCCTCCAGAGCTGTATGTTTCTCCAAGGCGACACGATTCAGACTGTGCACAACATCGTCATAGCCGAGGAAGGGTCCGAAGTCCATCTGATCGCAGGATGTGCAAGTTCTCTGAAAACAAAAGAGGGGGCACACTATGGGATCAACGAGATCTATGTTGGGAAAAATGCCAAAGTGACCTCGACCATGATCCATACGTGGGGAGAAGAGATCGAAGTCTTCCCGCGTACGGCGACCGTCGTCGAAGAAGGAGGAACGTTCCTTTCCAACTACGTCTGTATGCGCCCTACAAAAATGGTCCAGATGTATCCAACCGCTTTTCTCAAAGGTGAAGGCGCAGTCGCACGCTTTTCAAGTGTCATCGTCGCCGGAACCGGCTCATACATCGATGCAGGTTCGAGAGCCGTGCTTCAGGCGCCGAACACCAGCGCTGAATTGATAACCCGCGCTATTACAAACGGCGGAACGATCATATCCCGCGGAGCTATAATTGCTGAAGTCCCTCAGACAAAAGGACACATCGAATGCCGCGGACTTATATTAAAAGACGGCATTATGCACGCGATCCCTGAAATCGACGGACGTGTTGTTGACGTTGAACTGTCCCATGAGGCAGCGGTCGGCAAGATCGCGAGAGATGAGATTGAGTATCTCATGGCACGCGGACTCTCGGAAGAAGAGGCTACTGCAACGATCATCCGCGGATTCCTGGATGTCAGGATCGAAGGTCTTCCGGATGCTCTCCAGAAGCAGATCGAAAATGCAATCGATTCGGCTGATCACGGATTCTGAATGAAGATCTATGATGTGAGTGTCGGCCTGCATCCCGGGATGTATATATATCCCGGGGATCCGGAGTTTCTTTTGACCCCGCTGAAGGCAGGAAATGCTTACATCTCATCCATGTTTCTTGGGACACACACCGGCACCCACATCGATGCCCCCGCACATTATTTCCCGAATGAAAAAACCATTGACAGGATAGGATTGGATAATCTGATCATTCCTGTCGAGGTCGTAACCTCTCCCCTTTTGCCGACACAAAACTGCAAGGCAGTTTTTTTTAAAAATGCAGCACCGTTATCTATGGAAATGGCTGAAGTTCTCCTGCTCAAAGGTTTCAAAACAGTTGGTTGTGACACACCTTCGATAGGAGATGATGACGTTCATCGTTTTTTACTGAAAAATGAGATCGTCATCATCGAGATGCTGGACCTTTCGAAGATTTCGGATGGTGTTTATCAAATGATCGCTCTGCCTCTGAAAATCGAAGGGGCGGACGCTTCGCCTGCACGAGTTATTTTACTGGATGATATGTTATGATATTACATGATGCCGTTAGAAAATTGCACGAAGTTGCTACAGGAATGGGTGTTGAAGACGGCGACCTTGTCTATATAAACCGCCCTGAGAATCACATATGCCAGTTCTGTTCCGGAAGTTGTCTTGAGGTATGTTTCGGCGGGAGGGTCGCCGAGATCTCATCTACTGAGCCATTTTGTGCAAAAATGCGGCTTGAAAATCTGTATGATGCCCCGCTGAAATCCCCAAAAACAAAAGCTGCCGCGGCAGGAGCTTTGACGGTGGTCACAGGTTTTCTCATGCTTATTCGAAAACTTGGTCCATGTCCAACAGTAAACTTTGAGGATTGCCATGAAGAACTGGTCCGGTATCTTGATGGAAAAAACGTCTACATTCTTGGCCGCGATATCCCAAAAATAAAACAGACATTACTTCTAGAAGATGCCGATGTTGTGGTCGTGACCGGTGATGCATTGCAGGATAACGATCTTCTTGCCGAAATTGATGAAGCGATTCAACAGGAAAAGGAGCTGTTGTTTGTCGGCCCCACATGTGCGGGAGTGGCATCTCTTCTTGGAAAAAGGTCCTGGTGTCCCTATGGGACCTAATAATTTAACTCTCTTAAACACATAATTACAATCATTATGCTTTTTGGCTCGTCCGGTATCAGACAGATGTTTGATCAGCGCCTCCTTTCCCTTGCTCCGATAGTTGGAGCGGCAGTTGCACAAAATGCAAAACACATTGTTTTTGGAACCGATTCGCGAACCAGCAGGGAAATCCTCGCAAACGCAGTGATTTCGGGACTGATCAGTAATGGGGCGGATGTTATCTACGGCGGGATATGTCCCACCCCGACCGTAGCTTTTTGTGCCGGATTTGCGGATGCAGGTGTTATGATAACGGCATCACATAACCCTGAGCCCTACAACGGGATCAAACTTTTCCGGTCTGACGGATCCTCTTATACGCTCGCTCAGCAAAAAGAGATCGAAGATGAGGTAGAACATCCTTCGTGGAGTAAGTGGGACGAACAGGGTGTATTAACTGATGCTGATCTTATTACTCCGCATAAAGAAGCGATCCTTACATCAGTTTGTATTCCGGAAAACCTGACTGTGGTCGTGGATTGTGGTAACGGAGCCGGCGGACAGATCACGCCCAAGCTCTTTGAAGAATCGGGAGCAACCGTCATTTCTGTAAACTGTGATCCCGCAGGAAAGTTTGCGCGCCCGTCCGAACCGCTCGAAAAAAATCTTCTCCACATCCCAAAGCTGATGAAAAAAATCGATGCTGACTGTGCAGTCGTGAATGACGGGGATGCCGACAGGATGATGGCGTTCGACAATTGGGGTAGATATATTGACGGTGATCATCTGCTCATGCTTTTTGCGAAGTATCTGGATGCAAAACAGGTTGTTACAACCGTTGACGCTTCAATGGCGATCGAAGAGATCGCCGAGGTTCACCGAACTCCGGTTGGTGACAGTTTTGTTTCCGAGGAACTCATCTCATGGGGGACGTTCGGCGGTGAGCCGTCAGGAAGCTGGATCTTCCCGAAACACTCCCTTTGTCCCGATGGACCTTACGCTGCAGCACTTTTCGCCGAGATTTCGGGTGAATGGAATGTGGCAGAGGAGCTTGATGCGATGCCGCGATATACCATCCTTCGTGATTCTTTGGAGACAAAGCATGGAAAAGAGATCCTTTCAGGGCTCGGCGCGGACAAGCCGACGGACGGGATCCGGCTCACTGAAGAAAACGGATGGTGCCTGATCCGTGCAAGCGGGACCGAACCTAAGATCCGCTGTACAGCAGAAGGAAGAACAAGAGACGATGCAAAACGGATGCTGGATGCAGGAATGACCAGGATCCGTAATGCCATTCATCAGATCAAGGAGTAATGTATGCAGTGTGTAATTCTAGCCGCAGGTGAAGGATCCCGTATGCGACCTCTCACAACGTCCCGCCCCAAGGTCATGTTGCCTTTAGCGGGAAAGCCGATGCTTGAACATCTTATCAGAAATGTGCGTGATGCCGGCATCACTGAAATAATTCTTGTTGTCGGATACCGTGAAGAAGCGATCCGAACATGGTTTGATGATGGTTCAAATTTTGGCGTGTCGATACACTACGTTGTTCAAAGAAAACAGATGGGGACGGCAGATGCCCTGAAAACGGTCGAACCGTTTATTCATGATATATTTCTGATGCTGAACGGCGACATGATCCTTGAAAGAGCTGATCTGGAAAAGATCACTGCTCTTCCAAGTCCGGTTATGGCCACCTCTACGACGATGCACCCGGAAAGTTTTGGGGTAGTAACTGTTGAAAATGATAAAATCACTACGCTGGAAGAAAAATCCCTTCACCCGAAATCAAATATCATCAACGCCGGAGCCTATCTCTTCGATCCAGATATATTTGTCATTCTCAAAAAGCTTTCACCGTCAACCAGAGGGGAATACGAACTGACCGATGCTCTGACTGATTACATCTCGGAGGGAAAACTTACCGCTTATCCCCTCTCGATCTGGATGGACGTGGGATACCCCTGGGATATGCTGAGTGCAAATGAACATCTCCTTGAGACTGTGGTCGGAGAGCAGAATGGAACTGTTGAGGAAAATGTGATGATCAAAGGTCAGCTGATTCTTGGAAAAGGATCCGTTATTAAATCCGGGACCTACATTGAAGGGCCCTGTATCATAGGTGAGAACACCGTTGTCGGGCCGAATGCATATCTCCGGTCGGGAACGACGATCGGGAACAACTGTCACATAGGTCATGCCGTAGAAATCAAAAACTCCATTATCTTTGATGACACGAAGATCCCGCATTACAATTACATCGGAGACAGTGTGATCGGAAGCAGATGTAATTTTGGCGCTGGAACGAAGATCGCGAACCTTCGTCACGATCATGGACCGGTAAAAGTAGGCGGGATGTCCACAGGTCGAAAGAAGTTCGGGGCAGTCATCGGGGATGATGTAATGTTTGGGATCAACTGTTCCATAAATACCGGATCCTCGATCGGCAGCGGAACAAGAGTCGCACCCCACACGCTCGTTTCAGGAATGATCGAAAACAAAACGGTGGTGAAGTAAGATGACGAAAATTCAGGCAGTTATCCTCGCAGCCGGAGAAGGGACCCGTCTTCGCCCTCTGACAAAAAACCGTCCGAAGGTCATGCTCCCTGTGGCAAACCGCCCCATCCTCGAACATGTTCTGAACTCGGTCGTTGCCGCAGGTATTCGTGATATCACGGTGGTTGTCGGATACAAAAAGGAACAGGTGATGACGTTTCTGAATACCTATCCGGTTCCCGTGCAGGTGGTCGTTCAGGACAAACAGCTGGGAACAGCGCATGCTCTTTCTATGGCGAAGAAGTATGTCCATACAAAAACCCTCGTGCTTGCAGGAGACAACTATGTTGATCCTGAATCGCTGCGTTCAATACTGGACAAAGAGAATGCCGTTTTGGTGGCCCCTCACTCATCTCCCGCCAATTTTGGCGTGATATCCAGCAATGACGGGATTTTGACTGGGATTGTGGAGAAACCGAAAGATGTTGAACCGGGGTCTCTCGTAAGCTGCGGTGTTTATATCTTTACACCGGAGTTTATCGGAAATATACGGGAGCGGACAATTCCCGAATCATTGGAGAAAAGCATCAAAGCGGGAATGAAGATCTCCATCGTTTCGGCAAACGACTGGCAGGATGCTGTCTATCCAAAAGATCTGCTTTCAGTAAACAAAAACCTGCTCAAACAGGTAAGAGAAAAAATTTCAGGCACGGTCGACAAAAGCGTTACTGTCCAGGGACACGTATCCATTGCAAAACACACCGTGATCGGCCCGGGTACGGTAATTCTCGGTCCGGCAGTTATCGGAGAGGGAAGCATAGTCGGGCCAAATGTATGCATAGGTCCAAACACCTCCATTGGATCCCGCGTCACGATTGAACCTTTTACCTACATCGAAAACAGTATTATCATGAATGACTGTATCATCGGATCTCACTCCCGGGTTGTAGATACGATTCTCGGAGAGGGTGGGATCTACAGTAATCATCTCTCGACAGTGTCCAACGAGTTCGGTGCTGTATGCGGAGACCGCGTAAATATTGGCCCCTTCACTGTAATAAAAGGCGGAATAATTGGGAACAATGTCATTATCGAAGGCGGAAAAATCCTGGAAAAAGAGATTCCGGATAACGCTCAGGTGATCTGAGATGTGCGGGATTGTGGGATATATCGGATACCGTGAGGCCGCCGAGGTCTGTACATCCGGTCTTCTGCGCTTAGAGTACAGGGGTTATGATTCATACGGGCTAGCCACTCTTTCTCCATCACTTTCATCCTACAAGCATCTTGGAAAAATTTCAGAATCCGCCGAATCCGCCAAACATCTGAAAGGGACTGTTGGCATAGGTCACACACGCTGGGCGACCCATGGTGTTCCCAGCGAAACGAATGCCCATCCGCATCTTGATGAAAAGATGAAGATCGCCGTGGTTCATAACGGGATCATTGAAAATTATGCAGACCTCAGAAGAGGACTGGAAGACCGCGGTGTCGTTTTTACATCACAGACCGACACGGAAGTCATCCCCCATCTGATCGCAGAAAAGTATGCAGGAAATCTTTTTGCAGCAGTATCAAGTATCTTGCCCCTTCTCGAGGGTTCGTATGCGCTATTGATACTCGCTGAAGGAGAAGAGAAGGTGATCGCGGCACGACACGGAAGCCCTCTTGTTCTTGGTATCGGTGACGGCGAATTTATACTGGGATCCGATGCTCTTCCTCTTCTGGATTACACCCGGAAAGCTGTGTATTTCGAGGAGGGGGATGTTATGGAGATAACGAAAAACGGTTTTACCATTCATAATGCTGGCTTACCTGTCTCACGCGGGGTCACTGAGATCGAGTGGAGTTTGGAAGAGGTCAAAAAAGGAGGGTTTCGGCATTTTATGCTCAAAGAGATCTTCGAACAGCCGGAAGCTTTTGCACATACCCTTTCTTCAATTAAACGCTGTACGAATGAGATGGATCTGATCAAAAACGCGCACTTCATTACGGTTGTTGCCTGCGGGACCTCGGCAAACGCGTCACTGGTTTTTTCCTATCTGATGGAAAGCATATGTCATATCCCCACACGCGTGGTACTTGGATCAGAATTTAAGTACTTCCCGACACCGCACACGGATCTGGTGATCGGTGTTTCACAGTCAGGAGAAACGGCAGATACGATCTCAGCCCTGAAACTTGCAAAAAGTTTAGGTGCTCAGACACTGGCAATAACCAATGTTCTGGGAAGTTCCATTACAAGAGTAGCTTCATCCGTTCTCTATACGAGAGCAGGTCCTGAGATGAGTGTTGCAGCAACGAAGTCATTTCTCTCTCAGGTCGCCGCATTTATGCAGATAGTAAATCTGCTCTCTGATCATCAGCTGGATAGGGAGTTGACCGAGATCCAGCGGTATATTCCTGAGATCCTCAACACGGATATGTCGGATGCAGTCAAATTATGCAAAGATGCTTCCTCCCTTCTATACATTGGGAGAGGGATGTTTTATCCGGTAGCAATGGAAGGCGCGTTAAAGATGAAAGAGATCTCCTACATCCATGCAGAAGGCTATGCCGCCGGTGAACTGAAGCACGGACCTTTTGCATTACTTTCCCCGGAGACCCCGGTCATAGCGATGTGTGTTTCAAGCACTGTTTACCCGGTGATGATGTCAAACTTAAAAGAGATTAAAGCACGGAGCGCTCCAATCATTGCGATCGGCAAAGACTGCGACAAAGATCTGGAAGATGTTGCTGACGTATGTATTCCGCTTCCTGCGGTTTCAGAATACGGGTCGGTCATCCTGTCTTCGATCATACTACAGCTGCTCGCATATCACACAGCAGTTTCTCTTGGGAGAGATGTTGATATGCCGAGAAATCTGGCAAAAAGTGTGACGGTAGAGTAACGTTACTCTCCGACTTTTTTCGACGTGCTTTTCCATAGGACAGCATTATTCTTTCTTGAGTAGAAGCCGGCGAGAAGATAAAACTGATTCGTGACAAAAGCAGTCATCAGATTTCCTTTTTTGATGACACTAAACAAAAGGAAGGCGATGAGAAGCGCTGTCAAGAGGAGCGGTAGATTGAGCAGTAATCCGATCGAAAAAATTATGCCGCCGATCAGAAGCATTGTCGGTGTAATCACATACATCCATAACCGAAGAGGGTAGAATATCCGGCAGAAGGGACGATCTACTTCCAGCAGATCCCGGTTCGCGAGTGTTGTCTGGATGAGTCCTTTGGCCCGCCGCACTTTTTGGGTGTACTGTTTTTTGAGATTTTCCGGTAATTCTTCGTAGATAGCTGCCCGAGTTTCATAAAATGTCCGATACCCTTTCCGTATAGCTTCAAAAGCAAGATTAGCATCGTCTGCGCCGCTTGTCTCATTCACTCCGTCGACTATGCTTTTTCTCATGATCAAGAGGCAGCCGTTAAATGCCGGCGTGGCATCATGAGCAGATTCCCATTCAGCCATTCGACCAAAATAGGACCGGTATGTTTTTTCCATAGAGGTGACACGGTCAGCTCCGGGATTTGGCTGAAGATCGCCGGTTCCTGCAGCAAATTTATCATCAGCCAGTATCCTCCGAACGAGATGCTCAACACTTGTGGTATCCCAGACTAAATCTGCATCTGTTGCGACAATCAGTTCGTTCGCAGTGAGACCGATCCCCGTGTTAAGTGAGGTGTTTTTCCCGAATCTCTGTTTGTTAACATATATTTTCCAGGAAAAGTCGACATTGACCAGTTCACTTCGAGCAACCTCTTCGGTTTTATCATCCGAATAGTCGATAACAAGGACAACCTCCATCAACTCATTTGGATACGTGCAGGAGGAGATACTTTGGATTTTTCTGGCGATGGTTCTTTCTTCATTGTAAGCACAAATCACAATGGAGATAGCCGGAAGAGTCTTCGCTATATCTAAGTCCATCTCTACGGGCTTTTTTCCGAAGGTCACGCCGAATAAATATACTATGTAGGGGATGACTGCAAGAAGTATGATTCCCGCCCCGACTGGAAGGAGATAAAGAAACATTATTTATTATTCATTGCGCTGATTCCATACTTAGAGATATTCATGATTGCGGGTTAGCTTTCCAATTATTTTATTGTTTAACAACGCTCAGATAATATATAGCTAATATCTACCCGTGATAGACTATGGATTTTCAGAGTTTTTGGAACGATAAACGATATCGTTATGGCATTATCGGACTCGCCGTCCTAATATGTACTTTACTTGCTTTCTGGATACGAATAATCCCGATGGCCGTCCTAGCCGGCACCGGAAATATGATCGCAGGCCCGGATGCGTGGTATAACCTCCGGTTAGTTGAAGTGGCTCTTGCAAACAACTTTGGGTATATCTTCTTCGAACCAATGACGCTGTATCCTACCGGACAGGAAATCGTCTGGGGTCCGCTCTTTACCTACATTGCCTCGTTCTTTGCTCTTATCGCAGGGGCCGCAACACGGGTGGACATTATCACGGCAGTATCCTGGACCCCGGCAGTTCTCGGTGCACTCATGGTTCCGGTCATGTTCTTCCTTGGAAAAAGGATCGGCGACTGGAAAACAGGTTTCATCTCCGCGCTCTTCATTGCAGTTATAGGGGGTCAATTCCTCTCCCGTTCGCTTTACGGACATTTTGATCACCACATTGCGGAAACATTATTCTCTAGTTTATTCTGTCTCTGCTATGTGCTCACTTTGTATGCACTCAGCGATCACAAGATCGATCTCAAACAATTTTCAACATTGAAACTGCCTTTACTCTACGGAGTTATCTGCGGTATCGCATACTTCCTTGGGCTCCTTACGATGACTACCATGGTTGTCTTTGGTATGTTTGTAGCCGTATTTACGCTGATCCAGTTCATTCTGAATCAATATTCAGGCAAACCAACTGAGTATCTCCTCAGTTTGAACGTGGTCACGTTTATCATTGCTGCACTTGGATTACTGCTGTACGGCATTCGTAATTTCAGTTTCGGTTTCACCGATTATTCATTAGGTCTGTTCCTCGTACATTTGCTCCTTGTTCTCGGCACGGTCGTATTATATCTTATATCGCGCCTCGTAACAAAATTCGAAAAACCCTGGTATTATTATCTGATTACGCTGGTCATACTGCTGGCTACAGGTTCACTGATCCTTGCCCTCGCTCTCCCAGATCTCTTCAACTCATTGATCGGAAATCTTGCCGGGTTCTTCGCAAACAATGCCACTGCTGCGACCGTTCAGGAGATGTCTTCCTGGTCTTTTACCAGCGCAGTTTCATCATATAACTGGGGAATTCTTCTTGCGATCGGCGGATTTATCTGCCTCCTCTGGAATATCTGGAAGCATCAAACGCCCGGTGTCCTCTTTGTCGTTATCTGGTCTTTCTTCATGTTCTTTGCGACATGTGCTCACATACGCTGGGAGTATTACTTTGCCGCAAATGTCGCGTTACTCGCAGCTGTATTCGTAGGATGGGCGATCACCTTTGCAGAAAAAGATCTTGGTTTACTTATTGCAAAACGCACAGAATCACAAAAACCAACTGAACCTGCAAACAAAAAACAAGCCAAAAAATCCAAAACTCAGGAGAAATCTGCTTCAGGAAAACCGGATCCGATCAAACTGGGTATCTTTGTTGTTATCATGATCATCGCAGTCGTATTTGTAGGTTCTTCATCTGCATATGCAGTTGAATTAAGTTCAGCCTCTGCAAACGGGGGGACGACACAGGACTGGATCGACGCGTGCGAGTGGCTCTCTGTAAATACTCCTGACACCGGGGTGGATTATCTGACGATCTATGATGAATCTACATTTACCTATCCGCCTGAGTCCTATGGTGTTCTCTCATGGTGGGACTACGGGCATTACATCACAACCATCGGTAAGAGGATTCCAAACAGCAATCCGTTCCAGGCGGGAGTTTCTGGAGAGTATGGTGTTGCTGCCGTATTAACAAATACAGATGAGGCGCAGATCATGGAAAAGCTGGATCATCTTGGTACAAAGTACGTAATGACCGATTATCTGATGGCAAACGGCATCTTTGGAGCAATGGCCATCTGGAATGACACTACATTACAAACCACCCCTTACTACTACACCTTCCTTCAACAGGGCTCAGACGGGACCTATTCCTATGTTTCAGCCCCTACACCCGAATTCTACAACACTTTGACCGTCAGGCTACAGAATTTTGACGGCTCGATGACTGATGCAGGAAGTGTTTATGTCGTGATCACCGACTCGACTGCAGGATACGGTGCTCCGGTGATTACATCTACAAAAGTTTACACTGATGTTGATGAAGCATGGACTGCAGCTGAGAATTATAACGCCAACGCGACCAGCGGAAAATATGCCTACGTAATCTCAGCCCCAACCGATCTTACCAACTACAATCTTCCAAGTGTCAAGGTACCCGCACTTCAGCACTTCCGCTTAACGTATGAATCAACGACCTATGTCGTTGGAGGCTATGTAACCGGAGCAAATGAAGGCGGAACTGCATATGTAAAGACCTTCGAATATGTTCCCGGAGCTGTCATCAAAGGAGAGGGGATCATCGAAGTAGACGTTATAACGAACAACGGCCGGACCTTCACCTACCGTCAGGAAAGTGTGGACGGGCAGTTTATTGTCCCCTATGTCACCTCGGGAAGTTCTTCTGACGTAAAAACCACCGGACTATACACCATTGTTGGAACCGGGCAGACCTTCGCAGTCTCTGAACAAGCAGTGCAGAATGGTCTGACTATCAACTAACTTTTTCCCACACTTTTATCATAAACCACCTTCCATGTACTAATCATGAGTACGTTCAAAGTTGGAGAGACCGTACGTTACGGTCGGACCGGCACTGTCGGAAAAATCGTGTCGTTTATGGAAGAAAGGGGAGACACTTTCGCCGAACTTGACAGCACTGGTATGTACTACCGAATAGATCAGCTCACCGTGATTAAAGAAGGGAGACATCATGTGACAAAATCACATGACTTCAAGAAAGATTTCAAAGAGGAACAGGAAAAAATACAGGATATGCAGGAAAATGCCTGGCAAAATACCGATCAGAGTTGTGAAGGCGGAGGATAAATCCGGTATCACACACATATATCAGTGTTGAAGTCAACTATATAGGGTTAGAGGAGGTTTTGGTTTCTTTGCATGATCCTACAATACCAAACGTAAATATCGGCGTAGTTGGTCACGTTGACCATGGCAAGACTACATTAGTCAGCCAGCTTACCGGCTCGTGGACAGACCGCCACAGTGAAGAACTGAAGCGCGGGATCTCGATCCGGCTTGGGTACGCCGACGCAACGTTTTATAAATGTCCAAAATGCGGGGGTGCAGATCTCTATACAAATACAGAGGTATGCCCCACCTGCGGTGAAAAACTTGAAGCAGTCAGATCTGTTTCATTCGTAGATGCACCGGGTCATGAAACACTCATGGCAACGATGCTCTCAGGCTCTGCCATCATGGACGGCGCGATGCTCGTTATTGCGGCAAATGAGCCGTGTCCGCAGCCTCAGACCAAAGAACATCTTATGGCTCTGGAGCTGACCGGCATCAAAAACATCGTCATAGTTCAGAATAAGATCGATGTTGTTCCGCAAAAAAAGGCGCTGGAAAACTATAAACAGATCAAAGCATTTGTAAAAGGAACGGTCGCTGAAAATGCACCGATCATTCCGGTCTCTGCACAGAAAAGGATAAACTTCGGCATGCTTCTGGATGCGCTGAATTCCACCATCCCTGATGTTGAGCGCGAGTCCGATGTCACGCCGACCATGCTGATTGCACGGTCATTTGATGTTAACCGTCCGGGCAGTTCCTGGAAAGATATCAAAGGCGGCGTTATCGGAGGTTCACTTATTCGCGGCGAGTTCCACGAAGGTGATGATATTGAAATCCGTCCCGGCAGACAATACATGTCGGAGAACAAAGCAAAGTGGGAACCGATCACAACCAGGATCACCTCGATGAACAAGGCATCCCATAAGGTCCTCACGGCAACGCCCGGTGGACTGGCAGCGATCGGCACGAAACTCGATCCGGCCATCACCAAAAGTGACACGCTTGTTGGACAGGTTGCCGGCATGGCGGGATCACTGCCGCCCGTGTGGGAAAAACTCAGGTTCGATGTCACGCTCATGGAGCGTGTAGTCGGTTCATCAGCTGAACTGAACATCGAGCCGCTCAAACTCAAAGAGCCGCTGATGCTTTCTGTTGGAACAGCTGTAACTGTGGGAATCGTTCTTGCAGCGAAGAAAAACCAGGCTGAAGTCATGCTGAAACGTCCGGTCTGCGCCGAAGTAGGTTCCAGGATCGCAATCAGCCGTCAGGTAGGGGGCAGATGGCGTTTGATCGGCATGGGTCTTCTGACCGAGTAACGGTCATCTTAGACACAAATGCCCTGATGATGCCTGCACAGTTCAACGTTGACCTTTTCGAAGGTCTGCGTGAACTCCTGGGCGCCTATGACGCGCTCGTGCCTGCTGAGGTGGTGTACGAACTGCGCGGTCTTTCGATGGGACGGGGAAAGGATGCGGCAGCTGCGCGATTTGGTTTGACCGTTCTAACCCGCTGCACTGTCCTTTCGGAACTGGCAGAAAATATCCCTGTTGATGACAAAGTCATCCGCACAGCAGAGATGTTTAATGCTGTAGTAGTTACCAATGATAGAGAATTGAGAAATCGTCTGAAACAACACCGTATCCCGGTCGTTGTTCTCAGATCACGCTGCAAACTAGAACTAATTGGAAAATAAGCAAAACAGGCGAGGAGACAAATATGTATTATAAGCTGAAACTAAACGACAAAGTCAGAGTCCCCCCGGAACGCATGGGTGAAGATCTCAACACCGTTATTCTTGACGTCCTGCAGGAACAGTTTGAAGGGAGTGTTGACAAAGAGATGGGTATTTTCATCGCAGTGACCAGCGTTGACCGTGTTGGCGATGGAGAGATCATCTACAGTGATGGAGGCGTGTATTACGACGTTGACTTTATCGCTGTTGTACTCCGCTTATCCCTCCAGGAAATAATCGAAGGAGTTGTCGTCGAGACAACAAGCTTTGGGGCATTCGTGTCTCTCGGTCCGATCGATGCCATGCTTCACATGAGTCAGATATCCGATGAATACATCGATTATGATGAGAAAAACTCACGCCTTGTCTGTAAAGACAGCGGCAGAACGATTGGCGTTGGCGACAGTCTGCGCGCAAGAGTTGTTGCTCTCTCCTTAAACGAACGTGATCCCCGTGAATCAAAGATCGGTCTGACGATGCGTCAGCCGGGCCTCGGCACTCTTGCATGGATCGAAGAGGACATGAACAAAGAGAAAGCTGAGAAGGAATCGAAGTAATGGCAGCAAAACGTTCCACACAAAAGAAACTCCTGCAGGCATGCCGAAACTGTCACAAAATCCTTGAAGCGGATAAAACTGTCTGTCCCGAATGTCAGGGTAATGCCCTGACGCCTGAATGGTTCGGGTACCTCGTGATCATCGACTCGCGCCACTCTGATGTTGCAGAGAAGATGAACATAGAATTTAACGGCAGATACGCAATCAAGGTACGATAAATGCTAACGCTCCCGCCAGAGAACCGGTGGCTCTTCAGAGAGCCGTTCGGTACTGTTTTTTCTGATTTTTCCATGGTCATTCCTTATCTTGAAGGAAAGATATTCTGTACTGTCGGGGATGTTGTCACTCACAATGCATTATCCGCAGGTCTTATCCCGTCGATAGGGGTCATTGACGGATTTACCAAACGTTCTCCCTATCTCAGAATGCCGGAGATCCGTGGACATATCCTGCATGTGACAAACCCCGCAGGAACGATCACGGATGAACTCGTTTCCGCGCTCCGTGAAGCACAGGGAAAAATGCCCTGTGTGGTCATGGTCAGGGGCGAAGAGGATCTTGCCGTCCTTCCGCTCACAGAAATCCTGCCGGATGGCGCCGTAATTCTGTACGGTCAGCCGGAAGAGGGACTTGTTGTCTGCGAAGTAAACAAAAAGCTTCGTGCCGATGCAAAAAAACTGTTGACCTATTTTGTCAGTCTATGACGCCAGTATTAAATATACTGCATTCCAATAATTGTGGGATATCGATGGAGATTAAGATTACCTCTAATACCAGGAACGAGCTTTTAAGCCGTAACGAGCTTGCATTCAACGCAAGTTATGAAGGTCCAACCCCGGCCCGTTCTGACATCGGCGCAAAAATTGCCGCGATGCACAATGCCCCTGTTGAAAACCTGATCCTCTCCCCGTTAAAGGGGCGCTTTGGAACGAAAGCAGTGACCGGTGTAGCCCGCATTTACGACACCCCGGAAGCACTCAAATCCACTGAACGCGAGTTTCTGATTATACGCGGACAGCCCAAAGCAGAAAAGGAGGAGTAAAAATGGCAGCAAAGAAGGTAGTAAAAGCAACCCCGAAACGCAGCGAACTTTACACCGTTGACGGACAGGGAAAAGCAACTACTGCTCACCGTACATGCCCGCGCTGTGGAGCCGGTGTCTTTATGGGTGAACACTCAGACCGATTTACCTGCGGAAAGTGCGGGTACACCGAGTTTAAGCAATAATATACATTACATTATGCCCGAAAAAAGGGTCATCGGCATTGAAGGAACAGCATGGAACTTCAGTGCCGCTGTTTTTGCGGAAGATTTAGTTTGTCTTCATTCCTCACCCTACGCTCCGCCAACAGGCGGTATCCATCCGCGTGAGGCTGCTCAGCATCATGCTTCTGTTGCATCCGATGTTATCAGAAAAGCTCTGGATGAAGCAGGAGGCAGGATCGATGCCGTTGCATTTTCAATTGGTCCCGGACTTGGACCGTCACTCAGGATAGCGGCGACCACGGCACGGACCCTTGCGCTCAAACTTGGCGTACCACTGATCGGCGTGAATCACTGTGTCGCCCATGTGGAGATCGGCAGATGGTACACAAAGTTTGCCGACCCGATCGTGCTCTACGCATCCGGTGCAAACACCCAGGTCCTTGGATTTCTGAATGGGAAATACCGTATCTTTGGCGAAACGCTGGATATTGGGCTTGGCAATGCTCTCGACAAGTTTGCGCGGAGTCACGACCTTCCTCACCCCGGGGGTCCCATCATCGAGAACCTGGCGAAGAACGGATCATACATCCCTCTTCCCTACACCGTGAAAGGAATGGATCTCGCGTTCTCCGGGCTGATGAGTGCCGCAAAGGAAGCGACCATGCGCGGTGCATCCATGGAAGATGTCTGTTTCAGTTTTCAGGAAACGGCATTTGCCATGTGTGTTGAAGTGACCGAACGGGCCCTCGCCCACACGGGAAAGGATGAGGTCATCTTGGTCGGCGGCGTCGGGGCAAATGCACGCCTGCAGGAAATGCTTGGGATCATGTGTGCAGAACGCGGAGCGAAGTTCATGGCGCCCCCGCGAACGTATATGGGGGACAACGGCGCGATGATCGCCTACACCGGGAAAATCATGCTGGAAGCCGGATCCACCATCCCAATCGCTGACTCAGTCGTGAATCCCGGATTCCGCTCGGATCAGGTCGAAGTGACGTGGCGGCTCGATGCTGGCCTGCTCTTCGCACCTGGTCAGTCGAAAACTGCTGAGCGCGGCGCAGAGGCATCGGTGAACCTCACGGATAAGGATGTGGTAAAAACACGTTTGTCCAAAGGATACCGGGTACCTGAACTCGATCAGCATCTGATCATCGAACGGACACGTGCCGAAGCGCGTTCCATCTCTGCTGCGAGACGCGCCGGGGTCCCGGTCCCGGTGATCCGTGATGTTACCGACCACGAGATCGTCATGGAAAAACTCGACGGCGATGTGCTCAAATACGTCATGAATGAAGATTACGCTCATGGTGCGGGGATCACGGTTGGAAAACTGCACAAAGCAGGCATAACCCACGGTGATCTGACGACCTCCAACATGATCTGGCACAACGGTCGTATCTATCTCATCGACTTTGGTCTCTCACAGATCACCGGGGAGATCGAACCGCGCGGAGTCGATCTTCATGTTCTGTTCCAGACACTGGAAAGCACGACAGAAGATCCGGAATCTCTGAAAAATGCATTCATCGAAGGATACTGCGCGGCGTTTCCTGATGCCGCGAGCGTGATCCTGCGCGAACACGAGATCGAACTTCGCGGGAGATACTTATGATAACCGTCGTTACCGGAAACAAAAACAAAGCTGCCGAAGTCGCCGCATTCTTTCACGGGATCGCGGACGTCTCGCATATCTCCTTTGACTGCATCGAACCGCAGTCGGACGATATTGCAGAGATCGCCCGGGCAAAAGCAGAGCAGGCCTATGCTGCCCTTAAGATCCCGCTGATCGTTGACGACACCGGACTCTTCATCGAAGCATTATCCGGATTTCCCGGCCCGTACGCTGCATACATTCAGGATACCCTTGGAAACGCCGGTGTTCTGCGCCTTATGGGGGGTATCACCAACCGCCGTGCTTATTTCGCCACCTCGATCGCCTATATTGATGAAACCGGCGTGCAGACCTTTGAAGGCAGGGTCGAGGGTGAGATCACCGACGCTCCCCGCGGAACGGATGGATTTGGCTACGACCCGATATTTTCCGTTCAGGGACGCACCCTTGCCGAGATGGATATGCACGAGAAAAACACCGTTTCCCATCGCGCCCGTGCCCTTTTCGCCTTTCGTGAATGGTATATTTCAGCACGGTCTGAACGGAATCGTTAATATGAACAAGAGCATACATACTAGAACTCAATATACGGGGTTATTCATAGATGAGATTCCCAGAAGCAGAAGCCAGACTTCTTAATGTTAAAGTTTGCATGAAATGCAACGCACGTAACGCTGTTCGCGCAACGACCTGCCGCAAATGCGGTTCATCGTCCCTTCGCCCGAAGAATAAAGAACGCAAAGCATAATCTTTCGCATAGTTTTGGTGCGGGATTTTGCACCGTCCCATTTTTTTGCATGAAAGTATCGTTCCTGAAATAAAGAGCACACCGACATGAAACCATCATTTTCTGATTTGACAATGTGGATTCTCTCCATCTGTGTTTTTGCAGCTGTTTTTATCTGTATTATCTGTAATCTGGCACTCACAAATACCGTCGGCTGGCTGGTCTATCCGGTCTGCTCATTGTTGTTCGGCTGGCTTGTCCTGATGCCCCTGCTCTATTACAAAAAGAGAGGGCTGAAAATGTCTCTCGGCATCATCACGGCATTACTTCTGCCGTTTCTCCTGATACTCGATCAGTTCAGCGGGGATACTAACTGGTTCCTGCCTATCGGCGTGCCGGTTTCAGCCACGGGAATCGTCTTCATGTGGCTCGTATACGGTCTGCTGATCAAACCGCGGAGCATATGGTTTACTGTCCCTGCAATCATTTTCCTCAGCGGTCTCCTTTGTATCTGCATTGACCTGATCATCAAAAACGCGCTTGGCGAGGCAGGATTTCCCTGGGGATATCTTGTTGCCAGTAGTACCTGTCTTCTGGCGATCGTGATCTCTGTTATAGGCTTTGTAATAAAAAAGAGAAGTACTCAGACCGAGTAATACGCAACGCGTTTACCTTTTTCTCGGTATTCGCCGGCGTAGGTATCCAGATTTCGTTTGTATCCTATTCTGTCGACAAATCCGAGTTCTTTGAGTTCTGCACGGATTCGCATGACATCCGGTTCATCCGCCCAGTCAGAGGTGAAAACATAGATCACTTTCCGGTCATCATACGCGTCCTCATTGTCCTTTGCCGTACTTACTTTTGCCCCGATGCCAAGCCGTCCTGCGATCGTGGCATCACGGACTTTTTGCCAGGCAGCATCCACCTCTTCTGGCCCGACAAAGATCAGCCATTTTCCTGCTTCTTCCGCCCCGGAAGCGCCGGTAGTTGATCCCGGCTTATCCTGCTGGATCCAGTATGACTTTACCGTTTTTGATGGGATGATGCCTTCACCAAAACGATAGAGGTCGGCAATTTCCTGCGCGGTCCCAAAACGCTGGAGAGGGTCGGCGAGGGGGGCATATTCGGATGAAAACTCCTGCATAAGTTTTAGACAAAGCCCATCGATATCCCCGCCGGATTCCACCTCGCGGAAAAGAAACGATCCTTGTGATTCCTGATGTTTTTCGATGAAGATGGTGAACATTCCAAATGCCAGATCGGCAAGTTCGTCGGCGGGGAACTCCTCTTCGATTATTTCGAAATCATCTGCAGTCATTATTCATTATTGTGTCCTTCATGTAGTTTATATTTCGGATTGACTCTGCAGGGTCAGGAAACCTATTATTCCGGAATTATCCATACTAAGTACAATGATTTGGAAACGTGACTGGGGCTTGGTTGGTCGTCAGGTTATAGCCTGGATGATCATGCTCCTGTTGTATCTGGTAATACTGACAGTGGTCATGGTGTTCCTGAAAGGAACGATGATGTACTTCCTGATAGGGCTGGTATTCGTCATGGCATTTGTGCAGTACTTCTTCTCCGACAAACTCGTGCAGAGGAGTATGAAGGTAATGCTGGTCGATGAGGATGAGGAGCCTAAGCTTTATGCAATGGTTCGCCGGCTTGCCGACGAAGCAGGTCTTCCCATGCCGAAAGTGGGGATCATTCAGCACAGAGCAATGGCAAACATCCCCAATGCATTTGCGACCGGCAGAAGCCCGAGAAAAGCCGTAGTGGCCGTGACGCCGAATATTCGGTATCTGCTGACCGATGACGAACTGGAGGCTGTCTTGGCGCATGAAATGGCTCACGTGAAGAACCGTGACATGCTGACGATGACGGTCGGCAGTTTTGCGGTGATGGTTGCGTCAATCATTCTGAATAATGCCTTTATCATGGCACTGTTCGGCGGGAACAGGGACAGTGAAAACGGCGGCGGGATCGTTATCTTCATCGCGGCAATGGCCCTGACTTTTGTGGTCTATCTCGTCGGAACGATCGTGACAATGGCAATTTCCCGGTACCGGGAGTTCTCCGCAGACCGCGGGAGTGCCTATCTCACCCGGGATCCGGATGCGCTTATCCGCGCTCTGAATAAGATCAGCAACGGGATGAATGCTGCGTCTCCCGATGCAAAACGAGAGGTTTCCGGGACAAACTCGTTCTTCATCATCCCGGCGATCTCAGGCGAGTCCGTTATGGAGTTATTTTCCACCCACCCGTCCCTGGAAAAGAGGATCGCCAATCTGGAAAAAGTTCGTTCAGAAATCAGAGGATACTGAACCCCAATATTTTTTCGACAGGTTTAATTAGGTCAAATAGAAACATATGTGACGCAAAGCATGCACTGATGGTCTAGAGGTATGACTTTGGCCTTCCAAGCCAATAGCCCGGGTTCGATTCCCGGTCGGTGCACTTTCATCCTTTTTGAATGGATTCGTGGTCTAGGTGGTTATGACGTCGCCTTCACATGGCGGAGGTCTTGGGTTCGAATCCCAACGGATCCACTGTCTTCTCAGCTCTTTTACAAAACTTCGCTAGACGGTGCTTGTGATCCATCAACCGAATGGATGAAAAATTCCTGAAAAAAATGGGTCATACATAACGTCTTTTTGAGGGGTTCCGTCCTCATTATCGAAAATGTCCTTTTCACTCGGGTTTATGTTGTTCCCGCGTAATGATACCATATGAAAAAAATTTTCGTAATACTAACTTTAATTTTTCTTTGTGCAGCAACGTCTTTTGCTGCCGGATGTACCTATCTTGATCCAGTGGTGGGAACGTGGGAAAGCTCGCTTGGGACTACCACCTATGATCTGTCGGGAAATGGCGAAGGTCTGATAACAGTAATGGGATTCAGTGACGCTATTACGTGGGAGAATCTGGGTAACGGGGTCTATACTATTGGCGGTACAAGATATACGCTGAACGGGAACACCCTTGAAGGACCACTTACCTCTTTCCATAAAGTCTGAGTCCGGTATGTGTGTTTATTTAAACAAATAAACATACTGCAGAAAGCTACGGGGTGTCGTCACCCCCAAATACCCCCCTCTGGATTTTTTTATCGTTTATTTCTTTCATAATTAGTTTGAATACACTGTTCACCGTCCACCCATACAGATCCCAATGTAGGGTGGTGAAGGGTTGATGTAGGGTGAGGTGTAGGGTAAAAACCCATTATATTCGGCAGAATGCAAAAATAAGCAGGATATTGGCTTGGTGTAGGGTATGTAGGATAAAATGAAATCCATCAACCCCGGTACACAAATCTCTATAGTATCTCTATAGTTTTACTACTCCCTTGCCTCCTGAACGAAAAACACCCTACAACCCTACACCACTATCTAAATCTAGCTTAAAATCAAAAAAGGAATCGTATTAATCGGTAAAAGGATGTAGGACAACCCTACATCCATCCTACACACCCTACACCCTTACCCGAAACAGACCCAGCGGTCGTAGATCGGATCACGGGTATTTTCCATGATATCCAGCGTCTTCCCAACATCTTTCGCCCAATCCCTCACCCAGCGAGCTTCTTCTTCTGTCGCTACCGTGATGAGCGTGTTTTCCGTGATCCCGGCAAGCTCCTCAACGATTGGCCGCCAGATATCCTGCGTATATCCATACATCTGCCCGAACATTATCCCGACACCGTACTTCGCATCAGGAAGATACGCTGACGCGATCCGTGCATCGATACAGGCCAGACGCGTTGGTGCAATTCTGCCTGACGAAAGACCCAGTGCCAGAAGCTCAGGATCGTTGTCATACGCGATAGGGCTTGCTCCCATCTCATTAAGGAGCATTGAACCGATTCCTGACCCGGCACAGGCGTCCAGCGCGATTCCTGAGATCGAGGGCCCCCACACCTCATGAAGAAGATCACGGACCTTTCCGATCCTGTCGGCGGTGAGATCATCTCCTGCCGGCGGGATCGCCGTCCGGATGATCTCCGCATAATATGCCCGGCATGCATCCTCCACCTTTTCGCGCTCCTCCTGATAGATATCTCCGTCAGCTGCTTCGAACAGAGAAAATTCACCGGCGGTCGGCGACCGGAAAAGCCAGGACGTTCCGCACCATTCGTTCCCGCTCTTCACCGCAAACAGCAGTGGGCTCTCATCTTCATCGATCAGAAGCCTGGCCCCCTTTGGGACCGGTTCTGCGTCACAGATCAAAACACCCGGCTCTCCATTATTCACCAGCGATGCATAATCCGGTTCGAGAAGCCTGAACTTATCCACCTCCAAAATTGCTGAAAGTAACGACATTTATTTTCCATCCGTATGTCCGATGGTAAGCCCATCGGTAGCTTTGATCACGCCGCTCACCCGTGCATCCTCATGCAGCCAGACTGTCCTGCCGGCGACATCGCCCAGAACATCTGCTCCGCGCTCGACCCGGATATTCTGTCCGACGACATCTCCGTGGATCGCCGTTCGCGGCCCGAGTTTTATCCGCTGGGTCGCCTGAATACTGCCAAAGAGCGTCGTGTCTTTGCGGACCTTCACTGACTGTGCCCTGATGTTTCCGTGCAGACGACAGTTCGCTCCAATTTCCATCGGCGTGGGGACCGAGAAGTAGCGAAGATCCATCGTGGTCTTCGGTGGAAGCACAAGAGGGGAAGCGTTCACTTCAGAGATAAGATTCTCCACCCGTTTTCTCGCGGCTTCCTCTCCCTCCAGATGCAGCATGGTTATTACATAGAGCAGGAGATACAAAACAACCGGCATCGGATTTCTGATCGCGATATCCCCGTACGCCTTGAACTCCTTATCGATCACCACATTGTCCCCGATATCCAGATTGCCGCCGACATTCAGTTTGCCATGGATCTTGACGCCTTCGCCAAGATAGGCATCTCCGTTGCAAAGGACCGTTCCGTGAACTTCACAGAAGTTATCGATACGGAGATCGCCTTCAGCGACGATATCGCCGTGCATAGTGGAGAGTTCGCTGATAACAATGTCATCTCCATACAGACCATAGCCGATATCACAGTGATCCCCGATCAGGATATCATGTTTTGTTTTGAGGTTGCGTTCCTGCAGTTCGGTTTTATCGGGGAGATAACAGGTTTTGAACAGTTCGGAGGAGGATAATACCATTGAGGCAGTATCCTCATCGACTTCGGAAATATTCAGATCAAGGAGCTTTTTCTGCTCAGGAGTCACCTCGGAGAACAGCGGTTCGGGGTTATCCCCGATATCCTCTGATGCCTGTTCCTCAAGTTCCTTCTCCTCTTCAGGTGTGAGTTCGGGTAAGGTCAGGAACTTTTCTTCCTCCTCAGGCAGTGATTCAGCTATAATTATCCGTTTTTTATCCTCAACCATTCTCCACCACGTGTATTAGTATATCGTTATGCTCCGTACTTATGGGTTTTGTCAATAAGGTCCAGGAGGATCGGCATCAGACTGCCTCCGGATATCCGGCAAAGACCCCCTGCAGCACAGGAGATCTCGTCGTATCGGGTGACCGTATCGATACGTGTCCCGTCTCCGTGAAGGATCAGCGGAACAGGGTCGGCACTGTGATCTTTGATCGTGCAGGGGGTCGAGTGATCGCCGCAGACGGCGATCATCAGGTCGGGAATGTCAAAGAACGGCAGAAGGGCCGCATCGGCCTCTTCAAGGTATTTCATCTTCTCGACCGCTTTTCCGTCGTGTCCATACTCGTCAGCTGCCTTCAGGTTAAAGAGAACGAAATCCTTTCTCTCCAGCTCGCTGCAGACCAGTTTTACCTGTTCGGCGAGAGGGGTAGTTGGAAGGACAGGGATGCGTTCAAGGCCGACCGAACTGCCGATCCCGGCGATCAATGCCGCGGCCGCGACCACACTGCCGGAAAGTTCATGCTTCTCTTCGAAGGTCTCATAGACGCCCATTTCTCCTGCTCCCCGGATCAGAACGACATTTGCCGGATATTCGCCGCGTGCTTTGCGCTCAAGGTTGACCGGATGATTATTGAGGATCTCGGCTGCTTGGCGCGAGAACTCATTACAGACCTCAGCGGTAAATGCCGCCTCTTTACTGTCATCTTCCGGAAGAATTGTCTGCGGCAGGACGCCGGTCTTCTTCGGATCGTTGGATGATACCGCTGCGCTGAGTCCTTTTCCTTTCAGAGCGAGGGCTGCACGGTGACCGGTTCCGGGAGCGAACTCGATCACGACCCCGAATTTTGCAAGATCGACCCCGTTTTTCACGGCTGCGGTGATCTCGGTCGTGTCGGCGATCCGGCCTGCCCGGCGGTCGATCACGCGTCCTTCTTCATCGACTGTGGCGTAGTTTGCCCGAAATCCAATCATGCCGGGTTCCATTTGGATACCGCATCCTGCCGCCTCGAGGGGTCCTCTGCCGGTATAATAGATATGAGGATCGTAGCCGAGAAGGCTGAGATGGGATGTGTCGGAACCCCCACGGATCCCAGGAGCGATCGGATCCATGATCCCGCAGATACCTTCTGCGGCAAGTCGGTCAAGGTTCGGGAGAGAAGCGGCTTCGAGCGGGGTTTTATTTCCCAGGATCTTGCACGGTCTGTCCCCCACACCATCAATAATGAGGAGAAGAATTTTTGATGCTGTCATTATCAGAATTATTTGATTGAATACCTCTTAGTGTATTCTGTTCGGGAGGTCACACAAAAGCAAGCGTATATGCAAAACATCTGCGCGTCGTGGAAAGAGTCCTCGAAAAAAATCTGCCATATTCCTGCTGCTTTGCGTATCTTTGACGCGGAGCTCCAGCTCGAAATTCTGACATGATAAAAAGAGAATGATCGTTCAGTACAGGACGCGGTATTCGGTGACCATATTAGAGCCGTACATTTTCGTATTCATCAGCTCAAGTTTTATCATGTCGTTTTCCGAGTTGATCTGCATCCCGCCGACCAAAGACGGCGTATCGCTTCCGCCGACGATGAACGGCATGTGGATCAGTCTGATCTCATCAACGAGATCATGGTGAAGCATATGCCAGTTGAGGGTCGGCCCTCCCTCGATGATGAGTTTTTTGATCTGGTATTTGGTGTATAGGATATCCATCAGCTTTGGAAAATCCACCCGGTCTTCCCCGCAGACGACAACATCGACCCCTTTTGCGGTGAATGCATCGACACGTTCTTTGGGCGCCGCTTTCGAAACGGCGAGGATCGTCCGGGCATTCGTCGTGTTGAAGACGTTCGCGTCGAGCGGCAGATCGGCAAGGCTGTTTGGGATAACACGGAGTGGGTTCTCTCCCTCGACCATTCTGACGGTCAGAAAGGAGTTGTCGATGCGTATGGTAGATGAACCAACCATGATAGCGTCATACTCGGCACGCGTCTCGTGGAGAAGGATCTCAGCTTCATGGGACATATGTTTCATCAGTATTTTACTGGAAACACCTTTGCCAAGAGTGAGTTTCCCGTCAACTGTGATCTCTGAAATCATCAGCACGTGTGGTTTATGTAATGTATCCATGGAGTTTCCTTCTGATTCATATAGCTTGACGATGTATAGATATTTAGCACACACCGATAAATGATTTTACCTCTATATCCATGAATATCACATCACTCAGGTATAAACTCACGGGATGGCTCGACCCGGTTGTCAGACTTTTTGTGAAGACAGGAATGACTCCCAACCAGATCACGCTTCTCTCGCTTTTCTTCGGGATAGGGGCAGCTGTCTGTTACTTCTGTCAGTCGTTTATCGTGGGGAGCATTCTTCTGCTGATCTCAGGTATTCTGGATCTGACAGACGGCTCAGTCGCACGGATAACCGGGAAGAAGAGCGATTTTGGGGCTATCAGTGACTGGATCGTTGATAAATATGTTGATGGGATCGTGCTTCTCGCAATCGGACTTTCAGGGATCCCCATCATTTCTCAGTTCACGGGTTTTGCGCCGACAGCAGATATGCTGATCGCCGGACTCGCTGTTATCGGGTCGATCATGAACACGTTCGTGAAACCGGTGACCTATGCGGAAATCGGCTATACCTGCAAAGAGGATGGAAAAATCTCGGATCCGCTGGAGGGGATCGGGTTCTTCGGCAGACCCGAGACGATGATCTCTCTGGTATTTTTCGGTATTATCGGACAGATCTGGATCGCCGTGATCCTTGTTGCCGTTTGCACGAATCTTTCAGCATTCCAGAGATTATGGTATCTCTGGAGAAAACACGGCGAGTATAAAAAAGACTGAAATATCAAACTCCTTTTTTACGCATGGATGAATCTTCGGGCCATGCAAAATACCTTATGAAATTAAAAAAAAAGTTGCCGGATCAGAAGTCTGTTTCCGTATCCAGTCTTGCCCCGTGCCGCCGTATCTCCGGCATAGGTATTTCGGCGCGGATATCGACCGTCTCTTCCACCTTCAGTTCTTCACGGAGACGGAGAAGTTCTGCAAGGACCTCGTCAACACCTTCACCGGAAACGGTGGACATGTTGAAGAATCCTTCAACGGTCTTTACATCTGATTTGTTTACGACAGAGATCATCGGAACTGAAATGATCGATTCGATCTCCTCGCGGAGTTTCAATTGTGCCTCGTACGAGTATCCGCAGCTCTCACTTGCATCGATGATGAACAGGACCAGATCGGCCACGTAGACCAGAGCATTGAGCGCCTGCTTTTCGATGACGTTTCTCTCCTCATCGGCACGGTCAAGAAGACCGGGGGTGTCGATGAACTGGATCTTGCGTCTTCGTTCGGCATTTCTGTGACCGACGATAACGCCTTTGGTCGTAAACGGATAGGAGGCGACCTCGGGTTCACCGCTGGAGACCAGACGGATGAAGGAGGATTTGCCCACGTTGGGGTATCCGGCGACCACGATCGTAAATTCATCGGTGCTGATCACGGGCAGTTTTCGAAGAACGTTTCTGACATCGTTGAGATACCGAAGAGAGTCATCCGCACGGTGAACGATCGAGGCGATTCGTGCGACGGCACGTCTTCTTTCGACCTGCGTGTCGGTCCAGCGCATTCCCTTGGTGATGCTGTTTCCCACATCACGCACATTCTTTGCTGCCCAGCCCACCATGCCCAGATTTATCTTTAAGGCATCCATCCCAAATAAGATATCACAAAGATCCCGGTAAAAGGGCGGGAGCTCTTCAAACTCGGGGAAACTCTGGATAATTACCACCAGTTTGTCATGCGTCGCCTGGGTGATCGCCCGGACGAAATCCTCATTTGCATGACGTTTACTTGTTTTTTCCCGCATCTTCTTGGAGGCACGGCGGAAACTGCGGTCAAGCAGCTCGTCTGCTGTTGGAACTGTCGGGATTTTATCGAAGTACATTTTTCATCCAATCCATTTGGTTTATTACTATAGCAATCAGAAAGAATCAGTAAGTATGGATTTATCACTAATTCAAAAAGATATCCTTATTACTCTTATCTCGCTTTATCATCAATATTCGCATCCAATCAAGAGTGAGGTCATTGCCGATATCATCCGAAGAAACCCCGGAACGGTCAGAAATCAGATGCTCGCACTGAAAGTACTTGGATTAGTTGACGGCATTCCGGGTCCGAAAGGCGGATATCAGCCCACAGCGCGCGCATATTCTGAACTGAACGTATCTTCGGATTACTCTGAGAGTGAAGTAATGATCCAGAAAAACGGTGAGAAGGTTGAGGGGGTGCGCGTGAATGAGATCGCCTTTACTACACTCACGCATGCGGATCTTTGTCATGCCCTCATTAAAATCATCGGCAATGTGCGGGCGTTTGATGTCGGCGACAAGATCACTATCGGACCGACCCCGGTAAACAAATTGCTGATCAAAGGTGAGGTGTTTGGAAAGGATGAGATCAACAGTGCCCTTCTGGTCTCGACCTCGGAGATGACCTCTCTGCCGAAAAAACAGATCCGGGAGTATATGAGTACACCGCTGATCTCGCTTGAGCCGGATATGACTCTTGCGTATGTGATGAAGACCTTTCTCCAGAGACGGATCCACGGTGCGCCGGTTGTCGAGAACGGAACGCTTCTTGGGATCTTGACTCAAACCGATATTGTTTCGGCACTGGATCGTGAGCTTCCCACAACGACCCTCATTTCTGAAGTGATGGTTACAAACGTGATAACGATGCCGATGGATATGCGGCTGTACGAAGTCATCAAACAGTTCAAGGAACAGGATGTTGGGAGAGTTATCGTTACTGAGGATGGAAAACCTGTGGGCATCCTGACCCATTCGGATATCATCCGGGTGTTTCCCTCTCTGTAATGCGTAACTTATACAAACGGATAAATACTAGCTTGTCAAACTTAAAAGTTGATTAATCATGCAGAGTGAGCAGTTTACCCATAATATCCGTAGAAAGCGCGTGATGAGTACCGATGGTAAGATCATCGGACAGATCAGGAACATTTCCTTTGATGCGCCGACCGGGCAGTTGAAGGCACTTCTCATCCGCCCTGATGCTGGTTTTGATGCGACCGGTTATAAACTCGAAAATGAGGCGATCACCTTGCCGTTTGAAGCAGTGAAGGACATAACGGACTTCATTGTGGTCGACAGGTATATGCTTCGCTGAACGATCTCAATAACTCACTCAATTTTTTTAAAAGTATTTTCGGAGAGCGTCGGCTGTTCCTTCGCCGTACGTTTTGTCCATTACCATATCGGCGGCTTGTTTTGCTTCTGGAGAGGCGTTTGCCGGAGCAATTGAAATTCCGCCGAGTTTCAGCATCGACACATCGTTGACAGAGTCTCCCGCGACCAGAAAGTCTGCGGGAGTGAGTCCCATCAGCTCTGCCAGTTTTTCGAAGGCTGCACCTTTGGTGATGTCGGGGATCTGAAGGTGAATGGCAAATCCTGTGTCGATGACGTTGACCGGCATGTCTTTGAGTATGTCTTTTATGATCTCGGTAGGAGCATCACGGGAAAATGCGATATCTGATTCCCGGTATTTGGGGCTGAAAAGACGCAGTTCGTCACCTTTCGGCTGAAGTTCCGCTACGATCTTTTCATAGGCAGCACGACAGATTTCCTGGTTGCCGGCAATTTGTTTTCGGCCGAGATATCCCAGACGGTACACACCGCCGTTCTCGGCGATTACGGTCCCATCCGTTCCGATCATGTGGGAGAAGGCGTCCAGAAAACAGAGGGTGTTTCCTGATGCAAGTATGATCGGGATCCCATCATCGAGGATCCTGCGCATCTCATCGACAACTTCAGTCGAAAGTCTGCGGCGTTCGTCTGTTAAGGTTCCGTCAATATCGGTGATGAATGCCTTGGGCATGATTAAAATAGTATTGGGGTCAGCAGGGTTTGATACCTGCGGTTTCGACCATGAACGTTGCTTCGCCGTCGGGGAGGTTTGGACTGTCCACAAGTCTTGCAATACGTTTGCCGGCTTTACTCTTTCTGAGATACACGCGGTAGGTGGCATTATGTCCTACAATGTTTCCACCGATCGGTTTGGTCGGGTCGCCGAAGAGAAGGCCAGGGTTTGACATGACCTGATTTGTTACTAAGGCAACCGCATTCAGATCGTCGACCAGTTTGAAGAGGTCGTGCATGTGCCGGTTGAGTTTCTGCTGTCTTCCGGCAAGGGTCCCGCGGCCGGCATACTCTGACCGGAAGAGACTGGTCAGTGAATCGATGATGATGAGCTTGACCGGAAGGCCGGATGCCGTGAGCTCATTGGAGAGTTCGCGGGCAGCGTCGATCAGAAGCATCTGGTGATCTGAAGAGTGGGCGCGTGCCACGTGGATATTTGCCAGAAACTCGTCAGGCGTCGGAATGGTATATCCTTCCGGGAGATCTGCGAGTTCGAGCCCTTCTGCCATCTGCTCTATACGTTCGGGACGGAAGGTATTCTCGGTGTCGATGTAGAGGCAACTTCCGCCAAGTCCGCCAAGTTCCTGCGGGAGCTGGCAGTTTATCGCGAGCTGATGTGCGATCTGAGACTTTCCTGAACCAAATTCACCGTAGAGTTCGGTGATCGCCTGGGATTCAAGACCGCCGCCGAATAAATCATCGATCTCGGGGACAAGGACCTTCAGTTTGAGAATATCCTGTCTGCGTGCAAGGATATCTGTCCCGGTTTTGAATCCACCGATGTCGGCCATTTCCCGGGCAGCTTTGATGATTTTCTTTGTGGTGGACTCACCGAGTTCTGCCGCCTCAGCGAGATCAACCGGCGTAGCGGTCGCAATACTTTCGACGGTGATGTAGCCTGCATCACGGAGCCGGTCAGCTGTTGCCGGTCCGACTCCCGGGATGTCTTCAATGTCAAGTGCTGTCATATCTTCTCTTACTCCTGTATTTCAGATATACTAATACATCAACACTGAGCCTTATAAACCCCTAACCGCGCGGTGCGATAATGCCCCGTGAACATCCAAAAATACCACTCTCACTCAGAGAGATGCCTTACCATTTTTTTCACTTCGCCCCGGAATTTTTACTGATCCGATATCCTTATACCCGTCTTTGACCCATGTATCGGTATGGTAGAAAAAAATAACCCCGAATACAAAAACGCTCTTCTTGAAATGGCAGGCGAAATCGGAAATAATCCCCTTGTGAAGCCCATCATCGACCAGCTCGTCTATGATTTTATACGGTCTCCGGAATGCAAAAAGGCGTTTGGCGAATATGCCAAACGAAAGATCACCGATAAACTCGGATTATAAAAGAGATCCAAGCCTGTGAATGAGTGGGTCAGCATCGATAGGGTTTGATACGAGGTTTGTGACCTCTATCCGTCCATTTCGGCAGATCCCCTCGACATCAACAGTTGTCCCGGGAACCGGACTTTCATTGGTAAGTAGGATCCAGACCTCTTTTCCGTCATCAAGCGAAAGACCCTCGGGTCTTGGGATAATAATTCCGGTCAGGGAGACACTCTTTCCGGGGAGATTTATCGTTCTGATTGCCGACCCGCGGCCTACGGAGAGTTCCAGCTCCCCGTAACGGTTCAGCTTCGCGGCGGCATTAATCACCTGCACAGGGTCTCCCGGCAAAAACAACGCATCTGCCGCATCTCCCCATATAGCGACATTCACTCCGCTTTTCTTTGATGAGCTTTGGACGCTCACATTTCTCACACGTGATTCGGTCCCGCGTCGGGTGGTAAAGGTCCTGACATCGGAGACCGACGATACAATACCGGTCACAACCGGATTTTGGCCCTCGGTCACATCGGCTGCATCCCGGGTGAGGGCTCCGATCTCATCAGGGAGGATGCGGATCTCTGCGGAGTCTGAGACAACATACTCAACGATGCCCTCATCCTCCTTTCTCTGCACTCCATCTATCGAGATGGATGCTCCCTCATCCACATCAGCAAACAGATCGGGGGCCCAGCAGACAAGCCGTGCCGTTCCGGAAGCATCCCCTATGATGAACTCCTGCACGAATGAGGGTGTCCCGTCACGACGAATGATCTCTCGTATCTCGGATGCCGCAAGGATCTTTGCCGTGAGGGGGGCGGCCATTACCTCGGACTTTGGTGGTTTTTTTGTCTCAACAATGGTCACATTGCTTTCCCGAAGGGCAAGACAGGTCACCTCCTTCTTTCCCGGGCGTGGCTTGGCGATCACTTCGATCACTGAGCCGACCTCCAACTCGGATGTGGCCTCTGCCCGATCGTCCCAGAGACTCATCGTCACCGTTCCTGTGGGGTCTCCGAGGACGACAGATGCTACAAGTCCCGGAGGTTCGCCTTCGCGGGTAAATTCACGCGGAGGTTTGATCTCGAGGATCTTGCCGAAAAAAGAGACGATAGAGGTCTGAGCAGACGGGATGTCGCCGATTTTTATATGGCTTCGTCCCAGCTCATCGACGACCAGCATTGCCGCCGTGACCTCGTCGACGAGGCCACCGAGAGACTCGGCTTTCTTTTCCACACGCTCATCGAACGCTTCTTTTGTGAGCAGGTCTGAGACGAGCGCGTAATGCATTCCTTATTTCCTGTGCCAGGAAGGAGTGACGACGCAGCCGGTCATTTCCTCATAGGTTTCGGCACGGCGCATGAGTTCTGCCTTGTCGCCGTTTACTAAAACCTCGGGACACCGGGGACGCGAGTTGTACTGGGAAGACATGGCATATCCATAGGCTCCCGTATCCAAGACTGCGATGAGATCGCCGGCAACGACCGTGGGCAGAGCGCGGTCTGCCGCGAAAATATCTCCAGTTTCACAGATGGGGCCGGTAACCGTATAGGTTCCTTGTGCCGGCTGACCTGCTTTGTTGGCTACAACGACTTCATGCCAGGAGTCATACATCGCCGGACGGATCAGCAGGTTGAATCCTGCATCAACGTTCACGAAGGTCTTGTGGACCTTTTTCACGGAGTTGACTCGGGCCAGAAGGACCGTCGACTCGCCGACCATCCATCTTCCGGGCTCGACCCAGAATGCCGGGGAGATCCCTGCCTTTTTACATCCTTCAAGGAATACCGGCATTACGGCTGCCGCGTACTCTTCAGGGGTCGGGGCCTTGTCAACGGTTCCTTCACGGTGATACGGGATGCCAAGGCCTCCGCCGAAATCGACGAACTCGAGTTTTACGCCGATCTTGGTGATCTCGTCGGCCACTTTCATGATGACTCCGCAGGCGATAGCAAAAGGTCCTACTTCGAGGATCTGGGAACCGATATGACAGTGCATGCCGACCGGGATCACATATTCCATGGAAAGGGCTTCACTGTATGCTTCCAGAATCATTTCGGCAGGGATGCCGAACTTGCTGTTTTTGATACCTGTGGCGATCTTTGGATGGGTCGGTACAACGATCTCGGGGTTCACGCGGAAACCGATCTTGACGGTCTTCTTCAACTCTTTCGAGATTGTATCGATCTGGCGAAGCTCATCGACAGAGTCGACCGAGATTTTTATGCCCTTTTCGATCGCAGCACGAAGATCTGCTTCGGTCTTTGAACTGCCGTTAAAGAGAAGGATCTCTGCCGGGATGCCGGCTTCGAGGGCTGCACGCATCTCGCCGAGCGAGAAGACGTCTGCTCCTGCACCTTCGCGTGCAAGCGACTGGATGATCACTGGATTCTCATTTGCCTTTGCAGCATAGAGAAGCTGGACATTGTCTGTGTACTTCTTCAGTGCTGCTTCATAGCGTCTGAAGTTTCCGGTCACGTGATTTTCGTTCGTGACATACAGCGGGGTCCCGTACTTTTCTGCAAGGGCAACGCAGTCTGCGCCCCCGCAGAAAAGGTGACCTCCGCTGACTGAGAGTGATTCGGGAAGGTTCATGTTATCCTCGGATACCGCATTCGTTCATGCGGACTATTGCTTCTTTGATTCTATCGACCGGGCGGGTAATGGCAAAGCGGATGTATCCTGCTCCGGATGTGCCGAATCCTGTACCTGGTGTAACAACGATTCCTGCCTCGTTGATCATTCTTGCAACGAACTCGACCGAGTCTGGGACCTTCATCCATACATAGAAGGAGGCTTTCGGTGAAGTTATTTCAAAACCAAGTGACCGAAGACCGGTGACAAGGGCGTCGCGGCGTTCCTGATACACAGCACAGGCCTGATCAACACAGTCCTGAGGTCCGGTAAGAGCAGTGATCGCAGCACGCTGGATCGCGTCGAATACACCTGAGTCGATGTTGGTTTTGACTCTGCCGAATGCCTCAATGAGACCAGCATTTCCAACACACATACCGATACGCCAGCCGGTCATGTTATAGGTTTTGGAAAGTGAGTGGGTCTCAAGTCCGACATCCATGGCACCTTTTGCCTCAAGGAAGGAAGGTGATTTGTAGCCGTCGAAGGAGATCTCCGAGTAGGCGTTGTCGTGGACGACAATGATGTCATTGTCCTTCGCAAATTCAACTGTCTCTTCGAAAAATTCCATGGGGGCAACTGCTCCAGTCGGGTTGTTCGGGTACCCGATGAACATGAGTTTTGCACCTTTGAGAACATCCTTCGGGATAGCGGAGTAGTCCGGGAGGTAGTTGTTCTTCTCCAGAAGCGGCATTGGGTGGCATTTTCCCTCTGCAAAGAGCGTAGAGGTCTTGTAAACTGGGTATCCTGGATCGGACACTAGGACATAATCTCCAGGATTCACGAATGCTTCTGGTATGTGAGCAATACCCTCTTTGGATCCGATCAGGGCAAGGACTTCTTTTTTCGGATCGAGCTTCACACCGAAACGTCTGTCATACCAAGTGGCTACTGCTTTTCGGTACTCAAGCATTCCCAGGTAATCGGGATAATGGTGCGTTGCAGGATCCCGAGCGGCTTCACATAACGCATCAACAATATGCTTCGGCGTCGGTAAATCCGGGTCCCCCACACCAAGATCAATCAAATCAACACCCTCGGCACGCTTCTGTGCCTTCAATGCATCTATCTGGGCAAAAAGATACGGAGGTAAATTGTCAAGCCGTTTTGCATACATCGCATTAATATTGAACGTGCAAATAAATTAAGACGTTTGTCGGTGTGAGTTCCTATTGTTTGGCAAACAAAGAAAAGAGTGTACAAACAGGGAATAATGCACGAAAGACGGGTGCCTTTTTTCAGGACATTATGATTAACTGAATCGACCGACACAGGTGGGAAAAATTCGGTCAAACGACTCGAAAAAAGAAAAATGTGAGTTTGTGAGGTGTATTCTTGAGGGAGATACGTGAGACTTCAGGCCGAGGCGTGACTCGGAGTTGCAGTCATCTTTGGCATGTAGATTGCCTGGCGTGCATCACGGAAGTTGAACTTCTCGATGATGAGACCATTTTCCTTCAGACGTCTGAGCGCATAACGGACCGTGCGTGGCGCAAGTCCTGTGCTTAAGACAATATCTTTGTGCGTCTGAGAACCGGTGCGTTCCAGTAATTGGAAGATCGTGAGACACGACTTGGGCATGTTTGTTCTCTGCATACAAGATAATTGACTTAAAAGTATATAATAATTTCCTACACTTGTTCGTGATATTTTGAACCAACTGATGTTTTACAGAATTATGTTCGAGACGTTTCGAACTAAAAACACCCCATGACAAGCCCTTTTGGGGAAAACGGACCGCAGACGAAGATTAATCAGTTCCGGGTTACATACACACAAATCAGTATGCTTACCTGTCCTGAACGCCGCGCGGTAGGGATCATGATCGTCGTGATTCTGCTGCTTGCCGTACTGTATATTGGGACGATATACCTGTTTCCGGACGGAGGCGCAGTCCCTTATCAGGATGACAGACAGGATGGAGCATTGGTCTATTTAGAGGGTTTCGTCCTTGATACAAAAATCACCAGTACCGGCGGTCATCTGATCGTGAATGTCTCGGGCGTTGATGTATTCGTCCCAAATGGGGGCAGTGAACTCATTCTTTTGCCGGGAGATTATATCAGAGTGGTAGGAAAAGTTGACACCTATGCCGGAAAAAAGGAGATCGTCACAAACGGGATATCGGACATCAGGATACTGGTGTGATCTTAATATTTTCAACCGACATACATGACTGGTATGACAGATCTTCCCGAACCAGGTGAACTGATCGATCTGCTGAAACTCCGGGAGATCCGGCAGCGTGACCGGATCAATGTGTATCTCTACATGGATGAAGAGATCGCAAAGACCTCGAATGTCATGGATGATGTGGATAAATACCGGATGGTCGATCCGGATTACCGGCCGGTCCTTGAGATCGAGGATTGGTTGAAAAATATGCAGAAGCATATGAAACAGATCGAAGGTCCGGGAGCAAACGTTGAAAAAATGTTGAAAGAACAGCCGCTCACCGCAGAGATCCTGGAGACCGGGACGATGCAGACTGCTGTCGGCCCGCGTGGATATATCAAAGCCCTCCTTCCCTATCTTGATGAAATGGAAGAGATGGAGGTCAGGGAAGCGAAGGGATTCAAATAAATATGTGGGATCGGGTCTCTAATCAGACCCGCCATCTCGTTCACGGCAACTTCACATTGATCTGATACTTGTAATATTATTTCATCGTTGGATATGTCGTGGTTATCTTCTCCGATAGATCAGGATGCCGATCAAAAGAATTGCAATGCCCCCGGCAAGCAGAAACCGGACGTCAAAACCGATTCCGGCGGAGAGCGGATCTTTCTCATAGTCTCCATTCCAATCAAAGGTAAAGACTGCTGTATAATACTCGGCAGCCTCTGTGCTTTGTATGATCAGTCCGGCTTCACGGTTGTTGTTCGGCGAGTTGTAGTTCCAGTTGATCGAACTGATCAGAACATACTCGCCGTCAACGATCACTCCTTTGTTGTGCAGTTTGGTAAGATATGCGCTCGGTGAGAGCAGTTTTGCAGAAACGGCATTGCCGTATCTGTTCAGCGTTGCCACCAGTTCATCATTGTCCGCATCATCTTCAGTATTATAATACATGCCGTCCAGCATCACTCGGATTTCAGCTCCACGGTCCGCTGCATCAAGGACTGCGGAGAGCCAGGTATTTTCACCATCGGGATACGGCGAGATATAGGCCTGCTGAATATCAATGGAGTTGGTCGCTGATCGAATAAGTTCAGGAACAAGGCTGCTGGTGTCCGGTGAGATGACCGGCGTTATGTTCACGTTATAGAGAGTCAGCTCAGAAAAATACGGAGTTATCTTTTCATCGGCCCAAGTCTCCGGCAGAGGTTCTGTTCCGGGGATGTAGGGATAAATGTCGTAGCCGGAAATGTCGGCGGTGAACACATCCGTGAAGTAATCGGCGATCTCTGCATCCCGGACAACTGCTCCCCATCCTCTGTTTCCTTTGGTTCCTGTGAGGGGTATGCCGCTTGGTTTGAAGTTTTCCGAAAGAACGACCGTTACGTAATCATCCGCCACCATATATTTTGCATGCAGATATAGGTACCTCGCGGGGAGGTTTCCCTCACTTTCGATCGTACTGACGGAGACGCCGTTTTCTGTCAGATAGTTCATCACGCCTTTTTCTTCATCAGAGATGCCGCCCACCGGACCTCCTTCGAGAAGGAGTGTTACCTCAACACCCCGATCTACAGCTGAGGCGATCTCACGGGCGATTTCCGGATGCGTAAACTCGTACATGGAGATCAGCAGGGTTTCGCTCGAGTCACGGATCACGCCGGTTACTGCAGAATATGACGAGTCCGGTGAGACGAACAGTGTCACCGAGTCTGCGATGAATGTTTCTGGAGAGAATCTGCTCTGCCCGATCTTATAGACCCGCTCGTCCCAGACCCCGTTTGTGTACACATGGACCAAACCATTCGATGCTGCAAGTTCATTTGGCCAGGAGACTGTCTGCACGGTTTGTCCCTGCAAAAGAATCGAGAGGTCATCACCGGTGTTCGCCAGTTGGAATCTTCCGCTCTGCAGGACGTTTGGTGTCGCCCCGCTCTCCAGGATCTCATAATCCGGGAGTGTGCCGTGGATCTGATTATATGCTGCGGCACTTCGGGCAACAACTATGCGCCCTCCGGAAACAGTCCCGGCAGGAAAAGAGATCGTTCCTTCACCGTCGGAGACGGTCCATCCTGCGAGACTGCCAGTCCCTTCCAAAACAAAATACTCATCTCCGTCTCCGGAGGCATATCCATCAGGGCAGAACTCAGTGAGAACGAAAGCTGAGACGGGGGATATGCAGATGGTGAGGAGCAAAAGTGTGAGAAGCAACCTTTTCATACTGATTTTTCTTTATTTACGTCATAGTATTAGTGTATGACGGACGGGACGGTGATAAAATTCGGCGGGAGTCTGATGGATATTGCAGGAGAGATACTTTCCGAGCTCCCGGTATCACCGATCCTTATCGTTCCAGGCGGCGGGATTTTTGCGGATTTTGTTCGGGCTGAGGAGATCGACGATGATGCCGCGCACTGGAAAGCGATCGATGCGATGGAAAAATACGGCAGGTTTCTTTCCACTTTCGGATATCCGGTCACGAGTGAACTCGTGATCCCAAAGGAACCTACGATATTTCTCCCAAAACGTCTTCTCCAAAGAGAAGACCCGCTCCCTCACACATGGGACATCACCTCCGACTCGATCTCGGCATGGATCGCTGGGGTCATCAAATGCCGTCTTCTGGTCATAAAATCAGCCGATTCAGAGACGGATCTTCTAGATTCCTCGTTTCTATCCGTTCTTGCAGGAAGCGGCGTGTCTGCGGAGATCATCAACGGAAGGATCATTGGGAGTGTCCGGCATTACTTTGAAGCCACACGTTTATAATAATCGGACGCCAATTAACTAAGGAGTTTGATCGTATGGCAACTATAAAATGTACATCATGCAATGCCCCGCTCGCAGAGCGCGGTGCTACCGAGTTTAAATGCCCGGACTGTGGAGAGGTAATTTACCGCTGTGCACGCTGCAGAAAACAGAGTGTTAAATACACCTGCCCGAAGTGCGGATTCCAGGGGCTCTGAATAGTCAATGGGTGAAGTTGTTGTTATTCTGAAAATCATGCCGGAATCCCCGGAAGTTGATCTTGAGAAACTTCAGGCAGACATCAGAGCAACAGTAGCCGGTATCGAAGATATGAAAATTGAACCGATCGGATTTGGTCTGTCTGCAATCAAGATTGCAATGATCACCGAAGATGATGAAGGAGCAGGCGACAAGATCGAAGCTCTATTCTCCCAGATCCCGGGCATCGACCGTGCAGAGATCGAATCTCTGAATCGGTTACTCTAAATATCTTTTTTTTTCTTTTCAGAATGTTATTGACCGCATGATTCACCGATAATGATTTTACTGTTTTCACAGCAGGATATGGTGCAGAGTGTGGAATTGATCGAGTCACTAAAGGTGAACACTTCATCTATGATTTGATGTGTTTTTTGTCCTTGTCTTTCGCCCGGTATTTTGTGAAAAAATTTGCACGATTTTCTCAATACTTTCAGGGGCGCATCGCCTGAAATGGCGTATTTTTTTTATTCGCGTTTAATCGTGCCGATTTTGATTTTGTGACCTATAATGGGTCGAAATCGATTTTCATGCCAAAATAGGTCGCAGATGACGAAAATAAGGAAAATAAGTCAGCAGAAAGCGAATCAGGCAATTTTGCGGGGATTTTTTTAAGGGAAAGATTTAAATGCTCAACTGCTGACATATTATTATCCAACGTGTGCTGTATAGAGTAAATAAGCCGGGTTCCAAAACTGGAAAATACGGTGCTAAACCTCATAGATGAAGCCCCAGGCAGATTGTGTGTCTGAGGCGGTATGCAGCCTTTTAAGGTTGCAGGCACGCCACGATGGAAGGACTTTATCTATGAAACAGATGACAGCAAACCACCTGACCGACGCAGAGGTCATTGCAGAGTTTAAGAAAGAAGACTGCTGGGGTCTTTGCACCTCTATCGACCTGAAAGAGTGTGACCCGGCAACGATCCGTGATGCAGAAAAGATCCACCAGTTCGTACTGGAACTTGCTGACCTGATCGATATGAAACGCTTCGGCGAACCACAGATCATCCACTTCGGCCCAAATGACAGAGTCGCCGGTTACTCAATGACCCAGCTCATCGAGACTTCCCTCCTCTCTGCTCACTTTGCGAATGACACCAACGCAGCCTATATCGATATCTTCAGCTGCAAAGAGTATGTCCCCTCGGTCGCCGCAGCATTCTGTAAGAAGTTCTTCGGCGCAAAGGGAATGAACAACACTGTGTTCTTCCGCACCATCTAAGTGCGTTCTCCGCCCTCCAATATTTTTTTTAGTTTCTCCTTTTAGATTCGATCTATTATGGAGACCGTTTGCCGTTTTTTCCTGCGCCCCTGAAGATGAATTTTAGGGTGTGATGTGAGTGGGTCCCACGCCGGATCGATATAATCATCGTCTGCAGACCTATTTTTTTATATGCAGGTAAAACCACACTATACTATCTCACGCGCTTTTGATTCCCGCGGCGACCCCTTACCCGGGTATTTCTGAGGTATCACCCGCCATTTTGTATGCCTGAGTGACAATGCTTATAACTCCGTAAACACTCACCACAAATGTACTAATTTGCAAAAGGATATCCAATCATGGTCAAAGAAAACGAAGTACTCCATATCGCCGAACTAGCAGATATCGGCATTTCATCCTCAGAACTCGGTAAATTTACCGAACATTTCAATGCAATTCTCGAATATTTCGACATTCTCGATACTTTAGAGGCCACTGGCCCTCTCGAGCGCCAACTCGTCAATATCTTCCGTGAGGATGAGGTTCGGCCATGCATTTCCCAGGAGGACGCCCTCCGAAACTCACACAATCCGGAAGACGGCTATATCCGTGCCCCGAAGGTGATCTGAAATGAACGATACCTACAATGCATATCTGAATACGACCGAAATTCCCGGGACCGGCTCCGGTATCCTTTCAGGGATCCGGGTTTCAATAAAAGACAATATCTCCACAAAAGACATCGAGACGACCTGTGCATCCAAAATACTCAAAGGATACATACCGCCCTATGATGCACACGCGGTCACTCTTCTGAAAGCGGCCGGTGCAGTTATCGCCGGTAAAACGAATATGGACGAGTTCGGTATGGGTTCAACTACCGAAAACAGTGCATTCGGTCCGACATTGAATCCGCGTGACACGACCCGCGTTCCCGGAGGAAGTTCCGGAGGTTCGGCGGCCGCGATCGCCGGGGGTCTAGTCCCCATGGCTCTTGGAAGCGACACCGGCGGATCCATCCGCTGTCCGGCTGCATGGTGCGGGATCGTTGGTCTGAAACCATCCTATGGCAGAGTCAGCCGATTTGGTCTGATCGCCTATGCCAACTCGTTTGAACAGATCGGTCCGTTGGCGGCCAATGTTCGTGATACGGCAAAACTCTTTTCCGTCATTGCCGGTCACGACAAAAAAGACTCGACGAGCGTCAACAAACCCTACGATGGGAACGTAGTTCCCGATATCTGCGGGAAAACGATCGGTATCCCGAAGGAATATTTCGGAGAGGGAGTTGATGCAGATGTCGAAGCACAGGTCCGTCTCGCAATCAATAAGCTCGAAGAACTCGGAGCAAAAACCACTGAGGTTTCACTCCCGTCCATGAAGTATGCCCTTCCGGCCTATTACGTTACCTGTACCTGCGAGGCAAGTTCCAATCTTGACCGATTCGACGGTGTCAGATTCGGTCCCGAACCGGAGATGAACCTCCCCTGGCACGATGCTTACACGAAAGTCCGTGAAGCAGGATTCGGGGCAGAAGTCAAACGCAGGATCCTTCTTGGAACATTCGCTCTCACGGCAGGATACTACGGAAAATACTATGTGAAAGCCCAGCATGCAAGACAGCTCATTGCAAAAGATTTCGCTGCGGCTCTGCAGACCTGCGATCTCCTCGCAGGTCCGACGATGCCGAACGTGGCGCCGAAGATCGGCGAACTCACTGCCGACCCTCTTCAGATGTATCTGGCTGATATCCTGACCGTTCCGGCAAACATTGCCGGCATACCTGCGATCTCCATTCCCTGCGGAACTGCACACGGTATGCCAGTTGGTCTCCAGCTGATGGGAAGAATGTTTGGCGAAGAGACCATTTTGAATGCTGCTCTGGCTTATGAGGAGGCGGTTTAAATGGCGGAAGAAAACTACGTCGTCGTGATCGGACTTGAGGTCCACTGTCAACTTGATACCGCATCGAAACTCTTCTGCGGATGCTCGGCTGATTTCCGTGCCGACGCACCGAACACACACGTATGTCCGGTATGTCTTGGTCTTCCGGGAGCACTTCCTGTCTTAAACAAAAAGGCGATCGAATACGCACTTAAAGTCGCGAAGGCTCTTAACTGCCGGATCCCCGAAGAGGGTGAGTTCTGCAGAAAGAATTACTTCTACCCGGATCTCGTCAAAGCATACCAGATCACGATGGGAGACAACCCGCTTGCACTTGGCGGCTACATTGAGATCGAAGACGACGCCGGAAATCCGAAGGTCGTCAACCTCACGAGAATCCATGTCGAAGAAGACCCGGGCAGACTTGTTCATATGGGGAATAAGGAACGCGGGCACTACACTCTCGTCGACTATAACAGATCAGGTATTCCCCTGATCGAAATGGTCACCGAGCCCGAGCTTTGCTCCCCGAAAGAGGCACGCCGTCTCTTAAATAAACTGCGGGCTACGCTCGAGTATCTCGACGTCTTCGATCCGGAAAAGGAAGGAAGCATCCGTGTCGATGCAAACATCTCCATCAAAGGACACGAGCGTGTTGAGATCAAGAACATCTCCTCGTACAAAGGGGTGGAGAAAGCTCTGACCTTTGAGATCACGAGACAGAAAAATCTGATCAGAAGGGGCGGTACGATCTCCCGCGAGACTCGTCATTTCCAGGAAGGAAAAGGCACAACCACCTCTGCACGATCAAAAGAGACCGCGAATGACTATCGGTACTTCCCTGAACCGGATCTGCCGGTCATTCGGGTGGCGAACTGGATCGACAACATCGCACTTCCCGAACTTCCGGATGCACGCCGCGACCGGTTCATGTCCCAGTACGGTATCGCCGTCAATCATGCGAGAACGCTGACGGGAGATCTGCACTTAGCCGAGTTTTATGAACTCGTCGCTCCTGTAGGGGCGCAGATCGCTGCATCCTGGATCGCCGACATCCTGATCGGCGAACTCAACTACCGCGACATGCCGTTATCAAAGATAACCTCTCATGCCGGGCAGTTCAAAGAACTCATCGTCCTCGTCCGTGACCAGAAGATCACCGACAAAGCAGGTGTCGAAGTTCTCCGTGTCTGGCTCGATTCCCTGGGCCAGGGTGAAAAGATCGAGTCTCCCGGTGCGATCGTGGAACGCCTCGGTCTTACCCGCGAGTCCGGAGAAAGTTTCCGCGGGATCGTCGAAACGATCCTGGCAAACAATCCCCAGCCGGTTGCTGACCATAAAGCCGGCAAAAAAGGTGCGTTGAACTTTATCGTCGGTCAGGTCCTGAAGGAAACCAAAGGAAAATCCGATCCCCGTGAAATTCATGCGATGATTGCAGAAATTCTCGGAGAGTAAGCATGCATCTCATTATCGCCGAAAAGAACATCGTTGCGGAAAGGATCGCCGCATTTCTTGCAGGCAAAGAAAAGGTTCAGATCACCAGAGACGGTGCCGCGGCGCATTACGTCTTCGATGACACGGTCGTGATGGGTCTTCGGGGTCACGTGGTCGAGGTCGACTTTGTGGATGGGTACAACAACTGGCGCAGCGTCGAGCACCCGCCCAAGTCTCTGATAAATGCAGAGATCATCAAGAAACCGACCGAGAAGAAGATCGTCGGGGTCCTCCAGAAGTTTGCAAAAAAAGCGACCCGCGTTACGATCGCGACCGACTATGATACCGAAGGAGAACTGATCGGAAAGGAGGCATTTGAACTCATCCGGGCAGTTAACACAAAAGTCCCGGTCGACCGTGCAAGATTCTCGGCGATCACCAAAGACGAGATCGTCAAATCGATCGAGGAGGCGACCTCACTCGATTTCAATCTTGCAGCTGCCGGCGAGTCACGTCAGATCATCGATCTTGTATGGGGGGCTTCACTTACCCGTTTTCTTTCGATAACAGCTCACCGCGGAGCGGACAGTATCCTTTCCGTAGGAAGGGTGCAGAGCCCCACCCTTGCAATGATCGTTGACCGGGAACGCGAGATCGAAGCGTTCGTTCCGACGAAGTACTGGGTCCTCTCCCTAGCTTCAGAAAAGGCAGGAGTCGCTGTGGAGGCACGCCATGTTCACGGAAGGTTCACTGACTCTGCCGAGGCGAAGTCTGCGTATGACGCGACGAAGGAACCCGTCAAGGTAACGGACGTCATAACCGGCCACAAGGTTGATCGTGCTCCGGCTCCTCTCGACACCACCGCGTTAATCGTCGGTGCAAGCAGACTGGGCATCTCGGCATCGTATGCCATGAATCGTGCCGAAGATCTCTATATGCGCGGATTCATCTCATACCCGAGGACCGACAATACCACCTATCCAAAGAGTCTGAAAATCGGAGAGCAGCTTGAGATATTTGCGCACGGCGCCTTCACCAAAGAAGCCGCCTATGTCAAAGGTCACCTGCGTTCTGTTCCGACCCGCGGCAAAAAAGAGACGACCGACCACCCGCCGATCTACCCGACTTCCCTTGCGAACCGCGAGGAGATCGGTGACGACGTCTCTTGGAAACTGTATGAGTTCATCGTAAGACGATTCTTTGCGACGATCTGTATCGACGCGGAATGGGAGACGATGAAGGTGAATATGTCGGCAGGGTCCGAACCCTATACGATCACGGGCGGCCGGATCCTTGAACCCGGCTGGCGCGGGATCTATCCTTACAGTAAAGCCGAGGAAAACATCCTGCCGGTGTTCGCTGTAGGCGACACCCTGCCTCTTCTCTCGAAAAACTCCGAGGAAAAGGAGACCCAGCCTCCTGCACGCTACTCCCAGAGCCGGCTCATCCAGAGGATGGAAGAGCTCGGACTTGGAACGAAAAGTACCCGCCACGAGGTCATCAGCAAACTGTCCGGCCGCAAATACATCGAAGGGAACCCGATGAAACCGACGATCGTCGGTCGTGCGGTGACCGAATCGCTCGAAGAGTTTGCCGGGACCATCACCGAACCGACGATGACGAAGACGCTCGAAGAGCACATGACCGATATCGCTGCCGGGACAAAAACCATCAATGCGGTCCTTTCCGAGTCCAGAAATATGCTCTCCGGCATCTTCGAAGCTCTCGAAAAGAACGAGGCCGCGATCGGCAGAGATCTGATGGAGCGGACCCGTGAGGAGCAGACCATCGGTCCCTGCCCCGTATGCGGCAAACCTCTTCGGATCAAACGGGTCGGCAGCTCTCAGTTTATCGGCTGTTCAGGATATCCTGACTGTACGTTCAACGCAGGGTTGCCGCCGGCGACCTGGGGTAACGCCATCAAAATGGATGAGGTGTGCGAGACCCACGGCCTGAACCATGTCCAGCTGCTTCGTAAAGGAGCTCCTGCATGGAAGATCGGCTGCCCGCTCTGTTCCCACATCAAATCGAACACCGATGCCTTCCTCCTTCTTCCGGGAATGACTGAGGCGGGGATCCGGAAACTCAATGCGGTCCACATTTACACCATCTCCGAGCTGATATCCCGCGGTCCGGATGTACTTGCAAAGAACCTCGGTCTTTCAACATCCGCGGCGGAAAAGCTCATCCGGGAGGCCGAAGGCGTGCTTGCTCTCCTGAAAAAACGAACCGAACTCAAGAAGTTTATTTCGGCCCATGTCGCCCCGAAACGCGGGCGCGGTCACTCGAAAGTGAGCGCGGCCATGATCTCTATGGGCGTTACGGATGTCGAGGCCCTGTCCCGGGCAGATCCCGTGACTCTTCTTGAGGCGAAACTCAGCGAAGCAGAAGCCGCATCACTTGTGGCCGAGGCAAAGACCACGATCAACATTTCCCGCATGAAGGAGTATGGGGTTCCCGCGATCACGCTGAAAAAATATGTCAATGCCGGATTCGATGATCCGGAGAAGTTCGTCGCGGTCCACCCGGCTGGTCTGTCTCTTGCGACCGGGGTGTCGGTCACGACGATCTGCAATCACCAGAAACAGGTCGCCGAAAAACTTTGCCGGCCGTGCCCGGAAAAGATCAGTAAGGCCGCATTCGAGGAAGGCATCGCCCCCCTCAGGAAAAAAGCTGATCTTGAACTTCTCACTCCGCTTGCGCTTGCGGGAGTTTACAGCCCGGAACTTCTCGTGAAGGCGGATGTCAAGACCCTCGCGAAGGTGACCGGCATCGAGGAGAAGCTGATCGCCGATCTGCAGAAATATTCAAAAAAGGTGGCAGAAAAATGAGATGGCAAACCTGGCGTCATATCACGAAACTTGACCCTGATAAGGTCCTAAACAAAGAAGAGATCGCAGAGATCGCGGCGAGTGAAACGGACGCTCTCATGCTTTCCGGCACGCTCGACGTAACTCCTGAAAACCTCGCCCTGCTCTATGACAACGTCAGGGATGCTGGACTCCCGCTCACGGTCGAGCCGGCCGATCCCTCCTGTGCCAGATTTGAGGGTATCGACTTTGTGTTTGTACCGACCGTGTTCAATGCAGGTCATCCGGCATTCATAACCGGTCTCCACAAAGAATGGGCACTGCACGCCGAGATCCAATGGGATAAAGTGGTCCAGGAAGCCTATGTTGTTCTGAATCCGAACTCATCAGTGGGAAAACTCACCCGCGCCAAATGCGATCTGAGCCCTGCTGAGGTGGCTGCCTACGCGGTGATCGCCGAGAAGTATTACTCAATGCCGGTGTTTTACATCGAGTACAGCGGGATGTATGGTGACCCCTCCGTCACCAGGGCGGTCTCTGAAGCCGTTTCACAGACCCGGGTATTTTACGGCGGAGGGATCAACTCCGGCGAAAAAGCTGCAGAGATGGGGCAGTATGCTGATACGATTATAGTTGGTAATGCGGTCTATGAAGCCGGCCCTGCTGTTCTGAAAAAGACGGTGAAGGCGGTCAAATAACAACCTTCCCCTCTCAAAGAATATATTTTGCTTTTTGAATGATTTTTGCTTTGTTCGCAGTAGATTCTTCTGGAAAAATATCCTCCCTCGCGGTCTCTTTGTATTCTCTTGCCAAATCCCGCAAAAAAGTGTGATATAAAATAGATTACAGTGTACAGTACGGTGCAAGTTTTCTGATCAGATTCTCCACCTGCACGCCTGCAAGACCCGCATAGGTCTCAGGCTGCAGAAGTCTTCCGATCTCCTCAGCCGAGACATACGAAGTGATCTGGGGCTTTGCTGAAAGAATTTCCGCAAGCGGCAACTTCGCCGCAAGTGCCTCCATACTTGCCTCGCGAATGATCTCGTGGGCATCCTGACGCTTCATTCCCCGTTTCGTCAGCTCGATCATCACCGACTCTGCAAGATTGATTCCATGCAGATACTGCAGATTGCGGGTGACAGCCTCGGTGTTGATCCTCAGATTTTCCACGACCCCGGTCATCACCTGAAGACAGTGATCACACAGAATGCTGGTCTCAGGGAACGTGATCCTCTCGGCGGATGAGTTCGTCAGATCACGCTCATCCCAGAGAGTATTGTTCAGCAGTGCCGGTTCGACCATGGCGCGAACGATCCGTGCAAGACCGCAGACCTGCTCGCTCTTGATCGGGTTCCTCTTATGGGGCATCGTCGACGAACCGACCTGTTTCTTCGAGAACGACTCCTCGACCTCGCCGATCTCAGTTCTCTGCAGAGACCTGACCTCGATACCGATCTTGTCCAGAGTTGTTGCGATGTTTGCGAGCAGGAAGATGTACTCGGCATATCTATCGCGGGAAATCACCTGGGATGAGACATCCACCGATCCGATATCCAGATACTTCATCATCTCTGTCTGAACCTCGATACCATGTTCACCCATAGCGGCCATCGTTCCAACTGCCCCGGTCATCTTACCGATGACGACACGCGGTCTGCTCTCTCTCAACCGAAGGAGATGCCGAGAAACCTCTGACGCCCAGATCGCGAACCGAAGTCCGTAGGTCGTCGGCACGCCCTGCTGACCGTGTGTTCTCCCGATACAGATCAGATTCTTGGTTTCCTCAGCACGTTTCAGAAGCACGTCCATCAGCGTTTCAAGTTTATTCTCGAACAGGTCATATGCCTCTTTAAGCTGAAGTCCGGTCGCAGTATCCAGGATATCATTCGACGTAGCTCCAAAATGGATCCAGCGTCCCGCGTCCCCACAAACTTCGGCAACTGCCCGGGTTATAGCCATCGTATCATGACTTATCTCTGCCTCTATCTCTTTCGCACGAATGCGTGAAGCCGATAGGGCATTCTTTTCAATGATCTCTGCATCCTCAATCGGGATCATCCCGACGATTCCCTGGGCGTGCGAAAGGGCGATTTCAGCGCGGACGATACAGGTGAATCGGTTCTCCTCACTCCATACACGTTTCATTTCTGGAGTTCCATACCGGAAATCTATCGGATGTATTGCCATAGTAAATCTAGTATTGGTTTTCTTTGGTTATGAGTTTGTCCTGTGAAGGCGAAGATACACAGTTGCCGCGGGGCAGTTCTTTTTCTCTCTAAAAAACCAATAGATAGGCATCGTGCCGCACGAATATAAGAAACCGCATTTTAGAAAGAAAGCAGATAAGCCAGTCCGTGTACGGGGAGAAAAGAAACCTGTTCCAAAAAAGGAGATCAAGCCGGGGTATTTTATCAAAGAGACCGACGACTTCGTGACCAAATTCCTTTACTGGTGTCCTGCATGCAACATCCCTCTGCTGGCAAAGACCTGTTCCTGTGATAAGGAGAGCATAAAAATCTCTCTGCAGCAGCCGTATGATATCAGGCCGGCCTTAAAAACCGATCATGATCTCATATCTTCTCTCATAAAAACCCGGTTCGGCGACAACGTCACCGTCCCGAAGATCCTCGTTCTGAACAAAGCAGGAGGGCTTGACCGGAACGACCTCATCATCGCAAACGGTGTAAGATTTGCGTGGCTTTGGTTCGACCCGGTCGCACGAAGATTCAATCTCGATCTTGAGGCAGAGGCATTGCCTTACCTGATCGGCAAAATAGATAAGGGTATTATCGATCTCGAAAAGGAGGCAGTAGGTCTGCCGGAAGGACGGCTTGGCGGGAAGAAGGTCATAGTCACTACGACCGGGATCACCGACGGGGTCGTCATTCTCCGATATAAAAATAAATACGGGACCGGTATCCTCAAAGAAGGAGCTGTCAGGATAAAAGAGCTCAACAGCATCTCTCCGATAAAATCCAGACCGAACCCGTCGTGGGATGAAGCGGTCGAAAAGAATGCGTTCCACATCAAAAACATGGAACGCAATGCGGTCCGTGAGATCAGACAGAATGCCCCCCTCAAACCGAGGGTCAACTGTTCATTTTCCGGAGGAAAAGACAGCACAGCCGTCTGGAGCATCGCGAAAAAAGCCGGCGTGACCGAAGCGTTCTTTATTGACACAGGCCTCGAGTTCCCTGAGACCGTTGAGTTTGTGAAGTCCGAGGGTGTCGAGATCATTCAGAAAGCCGGTGATTTCTGGCAGGCAGTGGAAAAAGCAGGACCGCCGGGAAAGGATCACCGCTGGTGCTGCAAACTGCTCAAACTCAATCCGCTCAAAGTCCATCTGGCAGAGACCGGAGAGTGCCTGACGATCCAGGGAAACCGCTGGTATGAGTCCTGGAGCCGGGCGTCGCTCGAAGCACTGAGTCAGAACCCGACAAATCCCCTGCAGCTGAACCTCTCGCCGATTCGTTCATGGAGAGCTCTTGATGTGTTCTTCTATCTTTGGCTCAGAGAACTGCCCTACAATTCGCTCTACGAACGAGGATATGAACGCATCGGCTGCTACCTTTGTCCGGCAATGCTCGAGTCAGAGCTTGAGACGCTTCACGTTACCCACCCGGAAATGGCAGACCGCTGGGAAGAATTTCTCGTGAGATGGGCAGATGAACGAGGTCTTCCGCCTGAGTTCGTCACCTGGGGTCTCTGGCGCTGGAAGGAGCTTCCCCCGAAAATGCTGGAGCTTGTCAAAGAAGCAGGTCTTGATCTGACGGAAAAAAAGACCAAAAGAAGCACGCCCGCCTCGGTTGCCCACCTTATGCCGGAAGGCAAAACAACAGATATCGTCGAGGATCGTGTCCAGACAGAGCCCGAACCGGTAAAAATACCAGAGCCGGACTGGGAAGCTCTTCGCGCCGAGTTCCCTATGATGGGGGACCTGATGTACTTCGACAACGGAGCGACGACCTGGTCTCCTGAGTGCGTGCTTGCGGCGACGGATGAGTTCGAAAGACAGTATCGTGCGAATGTCGGTCGGGGTGTCCACCGGCTGACGAGGATCGCGACCCAGAAATACTGGCATGCTCACGAAAAGGTCGCCGCGTTCATCAACGGATCTGCAGGAACTACCGTGTTTGTGAAAAACACGACCGAAGCGATCAACACGATCGCCCGCGGTCTTTCGTTTAAGAAAGGGGACGTGATCGTAACTACTATCCTCGAACACCACTCAAATCTTCTGCCTTGGAGAGCATTGGAGGCCCAGGGCGTCGAGCTTCGCATCGTCGGACTCAATGATGATCTGACCCTTGACATGGCTGCATTCGAAGCAGCGATGGATGCATCGGTCCGGCTCGTCGCCGTGACCCATGCCTCGAATGTCACGGGTACCATCACACCAATCAGAGAGATCTCAAAGTTGTGTAAAAAGTACGGCGCACTTCTCGCGGTGGATGCAGCACAGTCTGTTCCGCGAATGCCCGTTGATGTCGAGGCACTTGGCGTGGACTTCCTCTCCTTCTCTGGCCACAAGATGTTTGGACCTATGGGGACCGGCGTTCTCTGGATGAGAGAACCGATCCTTGAACCTCTTCTCCTTGGCGGTGGGATGATCGCAAGCGTCAACGACGACGGATATGTTCCGGCGGACGGGTATCAGAAATACGAAGCCGGCACGCCAAACATCTCCGGAGGCATCGGGCTCGGCGCCGCGGTGGAGTTCCTGACCGGCATCGGTATGGAGCAGATCGAAGCACATGAACGAAAACTCACCGACCTGCTGATCAACGGACTTTCGAAGATCCCGGGCGTTACCCTTTACTCATGCAGAGATCAGAATAGCCGTATCGGCGTTGTGTCTTTCACGATCGAAGGTTTTGCACCTCATGAGATCGCGGAGTGGCTGGATGATGAGCACGGGATCGAGATCAGATCCGGGGTTCACTGTGCTGAACCCCTTATGCGGTATCTTTCTGCAGAAAAAGGAGCGGCACGAGCATGCATTTCCTTTTATAACACCGAAAGCGAGGTCAACACCCTCGTCGCGGTGATTAGAGAACTTGCCGGCAATTGATTATCCTCATTGCAATACAAATTCTTTTCATATTTTTTCGACCGCATTCATTATCCGTGAAAAGGCTACTGGATGTATTTTGCTTTCAAGACGTCAGCTATATCCTATGTTACTGTCAATAATACCTCATATGGCAGATTCATCTCTGATTCTGAGTGCCAAAGATAAAACCGTTCTTCATGAATATGATGCAGCACAGCAGCTCTATCGCACGTATCTGAAAGAAGATCCGGCCAATGCTGCAGTCTGGATATTACTGGGTGATGTCCTTACCACCCAGGAAAACTTCTATGATGCGATCGATGCATATGATTCGGCTCTGAATTCTGATCCGGAAAATCCTGAATATCTTGTGGCTCTTGGCTCGGCTTATGCAAAGATCCATCAGTTTTCTGATGCGAAGATACTCTTTGAAAAGGCTGCGACCTCATCGGGGGATCTGCGCCATCAGTATCTGGTTGGAGATATGCTTGGGTATCTTGGAAAATATGATGAGGCCCTTGTTCTGTATACGCTCCTTGCTTTGAAACACCCGGATGAACCCGGACTCTATAAACGTATGGCGACCGTCCATCATCATCTCAACAGATTTGCTGAGGAGATGATGTCCACCAATAAAGAATTGATGCTGCGTAAAAAAATGGTTGAAGAGCATCCTGATGCATCTAACTGGTTCAAATATGCCCATGTTCTTTTCCGGTGCGAACGGTATGATGAAGCGAAAGATGCGTTTTTACAGACACTTTCTTTTGAAGATAATGCCCAAATCCATCTGCATCTCGGAGAGACCCTCTATAAATTGAATGATACATCCGGAGCACTCGAGCAGTTTGCTCAGGCAGCACGGTTTGATTCGCGTGATTTCGCATTTCTTTCGCAGATGGCGGGTCATCTCACGGATCTTGGTTTATATGACGCTTCGATCACCTATTATACTCAGGCTCTTGAACTCAGAAGTGTCCACGCCGATACATGGGTTGGGATCGCCTACAGTCTGCTGAAACTTGGTCGTCTTGAGGAGGCAAATGCATTTTTTGAGATGGCAAAGGCGTCTGCTGCGGTGCGTGAACTTCCCTGGTCGGACAAACTGCATAAAAGTCAGAAGACCGCTGCACTTGATGCGACATTCCCCTCCTCGCTCTAAGGTATTTTCTGCCGGTCCGGCAGAAAGAAAGACACAATACTGATAATCCTTCCCTGCAAATACTACCACTACACATGCCGGAAAAAGATATATATGCAACGCTTGCCAGTATGGCAGACCCGAAGAACTTCCCCAAGGATCTGGCGGTGATTTTGGTTTGGGTCGTGCTTACGGTAGCTATGATCTATGTTCCGGTATTGAATGAGACGTTTCTGCGGGTGATATTTGCGGTCCCGGTGATCCTGTTTATCCCGGGATATGTTCTGATCGCTGCATTGTTTCCTGAGAAGAAGTCGATCGACGGTATCGAACGATTTGCTTTGTCGGTCGGTCTTTCGATAGCGGTGGTGCCGCTGATCGGGCTTGTTCTGAATTATACCCCGTTTGGGATCCGGCTCGATCCGATCGTTACCTCCCTTGTGATCTTCATTCTCGTGATGATGCTTATCACGGTGTACAGACGTGCTTCTGTTCCTGGAGAGGAGCGGTTTGCCGTGCCGTTTGAGCAGGTGAAGCCTGCGCTGAAGACAGAATTTTTCCCAAAGAACAGTTCAAAGCTGGACAAGGCGCTATCCTGGATCCTGATTGCGGCAATTTTGATTGCAGCAGTCACGACCGTATATGTAATAGCATTTCCGAAAGAAGGGGAGAAGTTTACCGAGTTCTATATATTGGGAGCGGATAAGATGGCAGACGACTATCCTGAGAAGTTTTTTACAGGTACCGAGCAGTTTGTCTGGGTTGGGATCGGGAACCATGAGTATCGGGATGTAACGTATACTGTGGAAACTTTGCTTTTGAATGCGGAGTGGGACTCGGCAACGAACTCATCGGTGATCTATTCGTCTAAGGTTCTTGACCGGTATTCGGTCCAAGTCGCCGACAACACGACGTATCTGGAGATGTATAATTTTACTGTGTATGATACCGACTATAACCGTCTGGAGTTCCTGTTGTATAATGAAACGGTACCGGATATCGGAGCATCTGCCGAGGATAAGATGGCGGCAGCTTACCGTGATCTCCATCTGTGGATCAAAGTGATTTCATAAAAACTGAATGATGTATTTTTTTTGAGGGTTGATCCGGGACGATTCTCTGATATCATTCCGTCACAATTCTCTCTTCAGGACATACTAAATCAAAATACATCTTGTAAAAAAAAGAATATCATCAGTCACTTTTTGCGATCTGCTGCATCCGTTCGATCCCGTGGATCTCCCGGATCACCGAGACGACTTCCTCCGGGACACACCCTTCCCATGCATCTCCGGCAAACATTTTTTTCCTGACCGCAGTTCCCGAGAGACTCTCCCGTAGATACATCGGTGGTGACATGACTGGGATACCTGCTTCTGCGAAGAGCTGGATCACCAGCGGGTTGGAGGTATACACCGTATCAAACGGCGGCACCATCGATTTGACATGAGCCACCCAGAGGGCATTTCTTTTGACATCCTCTAGAGGGATTACATAGAATGGGATCTCGAGACCATTCAATGCCCGGGTGATCATCAGGACCCGCTCGCCCGCAGTAAACGGATGTCGGATGTCATGGCTGATATCTGCACTGCCGATACCGATGATCAGCTCATCGACCTCTTTTGCAAGGCCGTCGATCACCGCTTTATGACCATTATGGAACGGCTGAAACCGTCCGACGTATAATCCCCGCTTCATTGTTTTCCTCCAATCAGTGCCGCGATCCTGGCCGCAAATGCCCCTGCGGTGAACCCTGCATCGATATTCACTACAGTGATAACTGCACATGATTGAAGCATGCTTGCGAGAGCCGCCGCTCCCTGTCCCATATATCCGTAACCGGTACTTACCGGGACGCCGATCACCGGTTTGTCGACCAGCCCCGCAACCACAGAGGGCAGTGTCCCTTCCCGCCCTGCGCAGACCACATATACATCCGCCTCCCGAAGTTTTTCCAGAGCCGGGATCAGCCGGTGGATTCCTGCCACACCTACATCGAACGAGGTGATGACCCTTGCGCCCATCTCCTCAGCAATCGACCGTGCCTCTTCTGCAACCCGGATATCGGATGTCCCGGCGGTCATGATCCCGACAGTACCCCCAGATGGGATGGGAAGGGTTCCGTCCGAAAGTATCAGGATCCCTCCTGGTTCTCTGACCTCCGGGGTGATACCGGCCGGGAGGTTTTCACATACCGCTTTCACCTGTTCCTGGGTGATGCGTGAAGCTACGCATCGCCCTGATGCCAGTACATAACTGTGCATGATCTTAACGAGCGAGTCGGTATCTTTCCCTTCTGCCAGGACGACTTCGGGCATCCCGCACCTGCTGCATCGTTCCATATCCAGATTTGCCACATCGCCGACCCGGGTCACTGCCATGGCCGTCAGCCTCTTTTCTGCAGTCACCGGGTCAAGTGTTCCATCTCTTACCTGATTCAGGATATCAGAAACATGTGGATGCTCATTCATTATTCTATGAGTTTGGTTGCCTGAGGTGAAATAGTATGTCCTCCTCATGAGCGCTGGATTTTTATTTATTTTTATTAGTCGATCATAATCTCGGTTTGGGTGTTTTCGAGTATACTCTAAATGTATTTTCCAATCTATTTTCTCACACAGATAATGGAAATTATCCAAAATAAAAGATTATACTAAATTTAATTGAATGATATTGACTTAATATAAGATGATTTAATATGGATTATCTATATATAGATTTTATGATCTTCATGGTGGTGATTTAATGGATAAGAGCGACTTTCAAGTTTTAAGAAATAAAGATATTTTAGCTATTCTTGATGGTGATAAAAAATTTGGTAAATTTGATAATTGTAATGGTGTCTCTGGAACCGTCCAAAACATAAATATTGCAATGCCTTATCTATCCGGTACAGAAATCTGTAAAATATCTGTCCTCTTTGGAAATTCAGTTAAATATCCATCGTCAGGTGGTGCACTTAGTAGATGGCAATACCTTGATAATCTTTTAATATTTTGCATTAAAGAAAATAAAATATCAGAACTTCTTGGTTTTCTCTTTGCAAAAGATAAATTTACTAACTCGTTATCTGATTTATTACCAAATGATAAAGATAAGGCGTACGAAACAATTGTTCTGAAAATATTGGAAGAAATCAATATTTTGCTTCACATTAGTGGGAATGAACTTTATCGCAAAGGTGAAATATTTTAGGTCAAAAAAATAAATTTGGTTGTATCTGTTGAGGCTCCTGCGACTAAAGTGATTGATCGTAAATACATTCTGGATCTTTCCGAAAGAGCTTGTAGAGATATCGATGATGGTAATTACGATAGTGCAATTACCAAGTCAAGAACCATTCTCGAAGAAACTTTCTTTTTTGTCATCGAAAAAAAAGATGATGTCCCATCTGCTAGTGGGGATATCAACAAACTCTACACACAAGTCAAAAATCTATATGATATGCATGGAGATAAAAATTTAGATAAAAGAATCAATATGTTGCTCTCGGGATTAGAGAAGATTATTTCGGCTATTGCAGAAATGAGAAATAATCATAGCGATTCACATGGCGTTGGAAGTAAACGGATAGACATTTTTGATTATCACGCTCGATTATTCGTGAATTCGTCTGTCGCAATGTCTGACTTCATTCTTTCAGTCTATCTTAATAGTATTAAGAAAACTGGATAATCATGGGTTATGTCTCTAAACAAGGATGGCTGTTCTTCTTCTCTCGAAGTGTCCATCACGCGAAGGCTTATACTTTTTTCACACGCATATATATGGAATATCATGGATCCAATATCAATAGACCCCGGACTTTTGCAGTTGACCGAGATCGTTCTTACCGCAGAAGTGGTGAACACCAATCCTGCTTTAGAAGTCAATGACCTCCCCGTATCAATCCGGCAGATGTTCTGCACCGAATCTCCCGGTATCATCGCCCGCCCTGTTGTAATAAAAGAAGGAGTTTTAAAATCCTATCTTCCGACCCTTGCCGCCCGCCGTATAATTCAGGATGAGAAGAACTCGTATCTCTTATGCAATGATCTTGGCCAGTTCTCTGTCACCGCCTTCACTCCGGCACTGAAATGGTATTACCGTCATGTCGGTCCTGCCAAACTTATGCAGAACCCTGCCCTCACCCTCGCTCTGGAAACCGCAGGAGAAACCGATATCAACTATAAAAAATCCCGTGCCAATATTCCGATCTTCGAGGATACCACCGCATATCTGACCGGCAGACTTGCCGCGATCACCGAAAAATCTGAGTCGTTCAAAGAAGCTGCTGACCTTGTGGTCCCGTATGCCCCGGAAGAGATCGAATTTTCTCTTTCGGATCTTGTATGCACCCCTGACCAGCTTGCCATCGTGAGAAAAGTACAGATCTCTCTGGAGAATCAGGAGTTCCTCAGAAGTCACCGTATCTATGAACTTGGCAGGATCCTTCTGGTTGGACCGCCGGGAACCGGTAAAACTTCATTTGCCCTTGCGCTTTCGCGGTCTGTCCACATGCCGGTCTTAGAAGTCCGGCTTTCGATGATCACCTCCCAGTATCTTGGCGAGACCTCCAAGAACATCGACCGGATCTTCGATCTTGCAAAGAAGATCGCTCCGTGTATCCTTTTCATCGATGAATTCGACTACATCGCAAAGACCCGTATTTCCGATGACAACGGCACGATGAAACGCGGGGTCAACACCCTTCTCAAATGTATCGACCACATAAATCTGATCAAAGACCAGGTGTTGCTGATTGGTGCAACGAACCATGCAGGAATGCTCGATGAGGCTGCCTGGCGCCGGTTCGATGAAGTCGTCACCTTTACCCTCCCGGATGCAGGCATGCGTGAAGCAATCCTGAATCATGTGGCATCCGATATCCCCTGCACGATCGATTTCACCACCCTTGCGGCACGGACAGAAGGTTTTTCGGGCGCAGATCTCCGGATGATGCTCACCGAAGCGATCGTCTCGGCCCTTCTATCGGGAAGAAAGGAGATTGATGAGGCCGATGTAAATGCTGGAATGGAACTGGTCAACCGGAGGAATTTGGTCCGGACCGGGTGCGCCTGAGATGAAAATCACGGCCCTTGGAACAGGAGATGTCGTCGGAACGCCGAAGATCGGCTGCGACTGTCCGATCTGCAGCGAAGCAAAGGCAGCCGGAATACAGCGGCTTCGGACCTCCCTGCTGATCGAGCATAAGGGTCTTCATCTTTTGATCGACACCGGTCCGGATATGCGTGCCCAGCTGTTGGCTGCCGGCTCACCGCGTATCGATGCGGTCATCTGGACCCATGGTCATTACGATCATTTCATGGGATTCGGTGATTTTTATCGGGTCCAGCGGGAACCGATCTCGGTGTACGGGGCTCCTGAGGTTCTGAAGTACTGCGGCGGTATCTTCTCCTTCATTCCTCACGTGGAACATCCTGTCCATCCATTTGAACCGACGGAGATTTGCGGCATGGAGGTTACGCTCTTTCCGGTCGTTCACGATACACCGACGTACGGACTCAGGATCACCGCGGACGGCAAAACGTTCGTATACTCCTGTGATACACGTGCCGAGCTCTCTGAAGCATCGCTTGAACAGATGAAAGGCGCCGATCTTTTACTGCTCGACGGAATATTCCCGCCGGGAGTGAACATCACCAAGCACATGAATATAGAGGATGCAGAACATCTCGCAGAAAAACTGGCACCAAAAGAGTTCTGGTGTGTTCATATGAGTCATAAAATACCCTGGAACTATCCTCACGGTGCACGGGATATGCAGACCTGGACTTTATAAGATTTTTTTTTAATTGTCCTGAGTCGGCAAGTTTATCTCATTTTGCGTACACTTAACTATTAGCGCTTTTAGCTGTTTAAATAAAAACAGCGTTTTATGAATTTGTAGCGTACCTTAATTTGAGGTTTCTCATGTCACAAGAACACCAGGACGTTAAAACGGGAACCACCACAGTGGGTATTGTATTCAACGGCGGAGTCATCCTTGCTACCGAAAGGCGTGCAACGATGGGTACCCTGATTGCAAGCAAGAAAGCAAAGAAAGTACATGCTATCACTGATAAGATCGGTATGACAATCGCCGGTGGGGTTGGGGATGCCCAGCAGCTTGTCAGAATCATCAATGTTGAATGTAATCTCTACGAGATCCGCAGAGGCCAGGAGATCAGTGTCGGGGCAGCTGCCACGATCCTCTCCAATTACCTGAACCAGAATCGCTTTTCGCCGTATTACGTTCAGCTCCTTGTTGGCGGTGTTGACACCAGCGGTCCTTCGGTCTACTCAGTAGATGCAGCCGGCGGTGCCACACTTGAAGAGAACTTTGTCTCCACCGGGTCGGGTTCCCTGACCGCGTATGGTGTTTTAGAGGATCGCTTCAAAACCAATATGACCGAGAACGAGGCGATAGAACTAGCCGTTCGGGCTCTTCGCGCTGCGATGCTCCGTGACTCAGCCTCCGGAGAGGGATACAATGTGGTAATCATAACGCAGGAGAAATTCGCGTATCTGCCTGAGGATAAAATAGTTGAATATCTTCCTTCGGCAAAATAATTTTACTTTTTTTGGAAACGAATTTTATGCAGGTTGAAGATAGACTCAAAGAACTCAAAGTAACTATTAATAAAAAAGTTCCACGTGGAGTTACCGTAACGGATGTTGAATTTGAAGGCCCTGAGATGGTTATCTATACCGATGATCCGAAACTGTTTGCCGAGGATCATGATCTGATCAAGACACTTGCGAGAGACCTGCGTAAACGCATCGTTGTCCGCCCCAATATTCTGGGAGATACGGAAGAAGCATATGACATGATCAAGGCCGTTGTCCCGGAAAGTGCCGGCATCACGGATATTTTCTTTGATACTGATACCGGCGAGGTCCTGATCGAGGCCGAAAAACCCGGTGTTGTCATCGGAAAGAATGGTTCAACCCTTCGCGACATCACCATGAAGACCGGCTGGACGCCAAAAGCGGCCAGAACTCCGCCGATCCCTTCAGTAACCATCAAACAGGTCCGTCAGTATCTGCGTGAATCCCGTGACGAGAGAAAAGAGTTCCTTCGCAAGTGCGGTAAGCGGATCCACCGGGATTCTATCTATACCGGCCGCGATCACGACCAGTGGCTTCGTCTGACGACCCTCGGCTGTTGCCGGCAGGTCGGTCGAGCGGCGTTTCTTCTGAGTACGCCGGAGAGTAAAGTCCTGATCGACTGCGGCGAATCACCCGGCGCAACCGGCGCTGCCTCCTCTCCGTATCTGAATGTTCCGGAGATCTATCCGTTCACGAATCTGGATGCCGTCGTTTTGACCCACGCCCATCTTGATCACTCGGCATTTATTCCACTTCTGTTCAGATACGGATATGATGGTCCGGTCTATACAACGCCGGCGACCCGTGACCTTGCAACAATGCTTCAACTGGATTATCTGGATGTGAACAACAAGGAGGACCGTACGCCCCCCTACTCCTCGAATGAGATCCGTGAGTTTGTGAAACATACCATTGCTCTGGGCTATGGGGATGTCACCGACATTGCTCCTGACATGAAGCTGACTTTACACAATGCCGGTCATATCTTAGGCTCGGCGATCGCTCACTTCAATGTCGGCAACGGCGTGTACAATGTTGCCTTTACGGGAGATCTGTTCTACGGCAAGAGCCGGCTGTTCAATCCGGCTGTGTCTCAGTTCCCCCGGTTAGAGTCTCTCATCATTGAAAGTACTTACGGCGGTTCAGATGACTTCGCCCCGTCAAGGGTCGAGGCGGAAGAGCGTCTGTATGAGGTCATCAATGAAACCCTCGGTCGCGGCGGGAAAGTTCTGATCCCGGCATTTGCCGTTGGACGGTCCCAGGAACTGATGCTCGCCATCGAAGAGGGTATGAGAAATAATCGTATCCCGAAGTGTAAAGTTTACCTTGACGGCATGATCAAAGAAGCAACGGCGATGCATACGGCATACCCCGAGTATCTCAACACTGACCTTCGTAACCTTATCTTCCGGGATAATTACAATCCGTTCCTTGCGGAATGTTTCGAGCAGGTGGATTCCTATGATAAACGTCAGGCGGTCATCTTCTCAGAAGATCCCTGTGTGATCATCTCCACGAGCGGTATGATGAACGGCGGTCCGGTCATCGAGTATCTGAGCAACCTTGCTGATTCCCCGAAGAATATGATCATCTTCGTCGGGTATCAGGCAGAAGGAACCTACGGCCGGCGTATCCAGAAAGGCTGGCGTGAAGTGCCGATCGGCAAACGCGGCACGATCGTTATCAATATGGAGATCCAGACGGTGGAAGGTTTCTCCGGTCACGCAGACCGGAAGCAGCTGATGAACTATGTTCAGTATGTTCAGCCGAAGCCCGAACGGGTGTTTACGATCCATGGTGAAGAGTCCAAGACGATCGACTTCGCCAGTTCGATTTATAAAAAATTCCACATTCAGACTGTGTCTCCCCAGAACCTTGAGACATACCGACTGGTTTGAGCAGCTGCTCAGCCGGCCCCCGCTTTTTTCTCTTAGATGCATATGCAAATCCCAGGATCATTGTTGTCATCATTCCCTGATTCCGCTCTGAATCTCTGAAATGTGCCCGGCCGATACACAAGTGTATTATAGAATGGGCACTGAAAAACCTATTAATTATTTTACAGGATAGATGCAATCATGGATACCAGAATGAAATTCTTAGAGCATGAACTTGCCGAGCAGGAACGCGGGCTCGCCGGCAAACAGGAAACTGCGCAGATCGTAGTGGAAAAAGCAGAAAATACTCAGGAACTTGAACATAAAATCCGCGAACTTGAGATAATGGTCAAAGGACTTACTGAGGAACTTCTTGATCTGAAGTCGGTCACGCGTAAACTTGGTGCCCAGGTGGAAAAACTCGGCGGCACTCCTATAAAGAGCCATCCGGAAGCCTCCCGCTTTGGCGTCAGAAGGAGCGAGGTCGTCGCTGAACCTATCGCAGAGCCTGCTCCTGCCCGCCCTGCCGAATCTGCATCCCGTATCACTCCACCGGTCAGACGATCGGTCGCCGAGGCTCCGGCTCCCCGTATGAGCCGGCCTACTCCTTCTCCGACTCCCGCTCCTGAGCCGGTACGGGCATCGGCCCCTGTAATCCCTGATGTTCCTGTCGAAAATCTGAAACCCGGCGAGTTTGAGTATGTCATGCAGCAGGACGGTACCATTCAGAAACGGAAGAAAACGAACGATCATAATGTTATCATCGCAGGTACCGGGTATAACCCGTCCCGTACCTCACACTCCTTATCTATTCGTGCCGACTCTTCAGCTGTTATTGAAGCTGATGATAATGACACTGTGGAAATCAAACGTTAACGGAGTTCATTCGTGCACATTGTCCAGGTTGACATCGACAACTTCAAGTCTTTTTCCAGAAAGACAAAAATTCCTTTTTATGAAGGGTTCACCGTAATATCCGGGCCGAACGGCTCGGGAAAAAGTAATATCATCGACTCAATCCTTTTTGTCCTGTCTTTATCCACCTCACGAAATCTTCGTGCTGAAAAGCTCACTGATTTTATCAATACCATGTCCGGCAAAAACACCGCAGAGGTCACCCTCACTTTTTCGGACGATACAAAGATCCGCCGGAGGATCAAACGAACTGCAAATGGATACTATAGTTACTATTATCTGAACGAAAAGACCTGCTCCCAGACGGAGATCCTAGAGTATCTCGCAAAACGCGGCATAAAACCGCATGGATATAATGTCGTCATGCAGGGAGATATATCCCGGATTATGGACATGAGCGATCTGGAACGCAGGCGTATCATTGATGAGATCGCGGGAGTTGCGGAGTTTGATGATAAAAAAGAACAGGCTCTCGTTGAACTTGAACAAGTCAGGGCAAGTATCGACCGCGAAGAGATCCTTCTTGCTTCCTATGCCAAACAGTTGGAAGAGCTTGCCGATGCCCGTGAAGGTGCAGTAAAATATCAAAAACTTCAGGCAGAACTCGATTATCTCAAAGCTGCGAAGCAGATCGTCCGGCTTCATGATCTCGAACGCGAACTTGGTCTTATTGCTCATTCAAGATCCGAGCAGGAGGAGAAACGTACCTGTATCCGTAATGATATATCCCTTCAGGAAAACGAGAAAAATGCTCGTCTTGAGGATGTACATGAGATCGATCGGCAGATCAGTCACAAACAGGGTCCTGCCTATATGCGGATCATCGGCGGGATAGAAGCCGAAAAAGGCAACATCCGTGTTGCTGAAGATACCGTCTCACGGAGGAGAAAGGAGAAGGAGAGCAATCTCGCCGAGATGAACCGTCTCTATCTCGATCTCCAGAAAAACCAGAACACGCTCAACGATAAGATTCGGGAGTCACAGACACTTCAGATCGATAAAGCGAATCTGGCGATGGAGCTTGAAACACAGAAGAAGACGCTGGAAAAAGCGAACGAGCTCGTTAGTAAATGCAGCCGTGATTCTAAGGGGGCACAAGCTGAATTGGTCGATCTGATGCGGCAGGTCGAAGTGAAGAAGGAGGAGCGCGGGTCGATCGTTATCCAAAGGGATGGCATTATTGAGAGGAGCCGTGTCCGTGCACAGGAACTGGAGAAGCTCCAGAGGGAGCAGGGTTCTCTGGCTGATGAACGCTCCGAAAAGCAGGCCGAGATCGAAAGTCTCGAACGTGATCTTCAGGATGCCAGAAAAAACAAAGGGCTCCTTGATAAACAGCTCGGAGAGACCGAGCGGGCGATGCTGAGCGCAAGGAAGGCTCTCGAACCACTCAGGGAAGAGATTGCCAGGCTTACGAAAAAGCAGATGCAGATCGAGGCCCAGCAGCAGGCTTCCGGCGCCTCGGATCGTACGATTTCCGCTATCCTTGGTCTGGATGGGGTGTTTGGTACCGTTTCCAGTCTTGGAAAAGTAATCGACTCCGAATATGCATTGGCGTTGAACATCGCTGCAGGCGGCCGGCTCAACAATGTGGTTGTCGACTCAGATCAGACTGCTGCAAATGTGATCCGGTATTTGAAAGATGAACGACTGGGTCGCTTGACGCTTCTTCCCCTGAACAAGATGAAGGCTCAGCCTCCTCTTCCCCCTCTCGCAGGTAACGGCGTGGTGGATTATGCGATCAACCTGATCGACTTCGATCCTGAATATCGGGATGCGTTCAATTTGGTTTTTGGTCAGACCGTGATCGTCGAGACACTGGATGCCGGCCGTCGGCTCATGGGCAGGTATCGGATGGTGACTCTTGAAGGTGAGCTCTTGGAGAGGGGAGGAGCGATGACCGGTGGTTTTACCCGGAAAGATATCCGTGGATTTGGTGTTGCCGTGGGGCGTGAGTCTGCAGATATTTCTGCAAAACTCACCGATCTGCGTGAAGATGAATCCGATCTTGTCGCAGCTGAGGCTCGCCACCGATCGGTTGCCGAAGGTCTTCGTGCTGAACGAAACGAGTTTGATTCGGCGATCGTTAAGTTCGAACTTAAAATCAGTGATTGTAACCGGATCCTTGATAAGATCGCGGATGATGAGGTCCGGGCCTCCAGGCTTCTGGAAGAAACGGAACGTGACAAGAAGGAGACGGCGAATCAGGTCGCTGAACTGGAGATCCGCGTAGATGCACTTTCTGATGAGATTGATGTCCTGAATCAGAGAGTGGGTGAACTGCGTTCGGTTCTGGATGAGGATGAGTTCAATCTTCTTACGGATAAACTCCAAAAAGCTCAATCGGGTTACAATGATACGTATCGCCGGTATGAAAACAAAGTGAGTGACCTTTCCGGTCTTAACCTTGAACGTCAGCATTTCAAACAGAATGTCGAGCAGATAACGCGGGAACGAACTTCTCTTGAGGCTAAGAACGTCTCGATCGAAGAAGAGATCGCCGGATGTTATGCGGCGATCGATACGGCAAAATCAATTATCTCCGCTTTCGAGGATGAGATGAAGGCTTTTACCGGTGAGATCGAGCAGCTTACCGAAGGGAGGAACAGAGCTCAGCATGCGGCGGATGAGGCCCAGCTGAGGGTCGCAGCACTACAGGGCTCCGAGGAGCGGTGTAATGTACAGATCTCTGTGTTCGATGAAAAGTCGGCCTCTCTTGCTTTGGAGATGTCGGAGATCAAGGGTTCGATCGAGGAGGATATCGCTTGTGATCTTTCGATGGATGAGATCCTTGACCGTGTCGCTACGACCGAACGGGCCGTCAGAAAGCTTGGAAACGTAAATATGCGCGCGATCGAGCAGTATGATGAGGTCCAGAAGCGTTCGGTCGAGCGGACCGAGAAGAAAGAAACCCTGTCACGCGAACGTCAGGCCCTTCTTGATAAGATCGATAGTTTCAGGCAGATGAAGTTCGATGTGTTTATGGAAGCATACTCGGCGATCAATCTCCATTTCCAGGATATTTATGCGCGGCTGAATGACGGTGCAGGTCATCTGGTCCTTGATAATCTTGAGGATCCGTTTCTGGGTGGCATGACCTTCGAGGTCTCGCCGCGTGGAAAGGAAGTCACCCGGCTGAATATGATGTCGGGAGGAGAGAAGTCCCTTACGACCCTTTCGTTTATTTTTGCGATCCAGCAGTATATGCCGGCCCCGTTCTATGCGCTGGATGAGGTTGATTCCAATCTGGACGGGATGAATGTGGAACGTTTGTCTCATATGGTCCGTGATATCTGCGCGAAAAGTCAGTTTGTGATCGTGTCCCATAGGAAGCCGATGATTGAGGCATCGGACCGGATGGTGGGCGTGACTTTGCGCATGAGCGATAAGAGTACGCTTGTGACTGGTGTGAAGGTGAATGACTGAAGTAATTTCTGAAGGGAAACTCGAAGAACCGGTCGAGATCCTGTATCAACTGGCGAAGCGCGGAGAGATCGATCCCTGGAATATCGATATCGTTGAGGTTACGGAACGCTTCCTGAATGAGCTTGAACACAGACGCGAACTTGATTTGATGATTTCGGGTCGGACGATTTTTTACGCGTCAGTTCTGCTTCGCATGAAGTCCGAGTTGCTTGACGGGCAGGAGAGTGAAGCGGAGTATGAGGAAGATATTTTTGATGGTGAGGTGGATCCGTTTTCGGAGGGTGATGTTGTTCTGGAGCGGGCTCTTGGTCCGATCGAGCTTTTGGAGCGGGAGATTGACCGCAGACTTAAGCGGAAAGATGCGCGGAAGCGTCCGGTTACCCTGTATGAGCTGATCAAGCAGCTGAAACTCGCGGAGAAAGCGGAGCGGAGAAGGCAGAGAAGGCGGAGGTATATTGATTCCGAGGATGAGTTGTTTGCAGAACCGGATGCGGATGAGGTCGTGGGAATTGCGCATGATGAGGATTATGAGCAGATGGCCGAGCAGATCTATGCGGTCGTGCGCTCACATCCTGATGCGCGGGACCCGGGAGTTTTGCTGTATGAATTGGCGGCAACGCTGCACTGGCCTCTGTATTTTGTGTATCTTCCCTGTCTGTTTCTTGTTCAGGGCGGCTGGATTGATCTTGAACAGGATGAGTTCTTTGGTGATCTTTGGGTGGTGATATCAGATGGTTTTACAGAGAAGAGTCAAAAAGCAGCGTAATTTTTGGATCATTGTTTTGGATGTTCTGCTGATCCTGTGTCTGTTAGGATTTGTCGCGATGTTGATCTCCATTGGTCTCTCAGCACTGGGTTTCTAACATCATTCCGGCGTCTTTATATGCCAGAATCCCTAACATTATTACCTCACAAGCCAACCGATCTGCGTTGGAATCCTCCCGGTTTTTTCGGGTGTGTTTCCTTTCTGTTTCGGTGGGTTTATAAGTGATTGGGGGTAACTATGTCACCTCGCAAGGCCTTCGGATTTGACCTCCAAAGGGCTTGGCACTCCGTGCCTGGCTCCAAGGGGATTCGGTTCGAAGACTATATAAGCATCTGATGCTGATATAGTAGAGCTGTTTAAGTGGAGGACAAAACGCGAATCAT
>NZ_JAUSPQ010000009.1 GCF_030655665.1 Methanocorpusculum sp.
CTGGCCGTCAGGATCGATGACCCGCAGGTGTGCACAGCTCGACCGTGACTGCCCAACGGCATGGCTCGAGATGAACAAGAAAGATGCAGAGAAACTCGGTATCGCAGACGGCGAAAAAGTCCTGCTTTCCTCACGCCGCGGAGAAGTTGCAGTCGCAGCACGTGTCATGGATGATATCAAAGAAGGCGTGTTCTTCATGCCGTTCCACTTCATCGAAGCACGAGCAAACTTAGTCACGAACACCGCATACGATCCAGTGTCCAGAACGCCGGAATACAAAGTCTGTGCTGTGAAAGTTACCAAACAGGAGGCCTAAAATGTCAGCTAAAGGCGATATGTGCTACGCATGGACAAAAGATGCAGGGATCAAAGGAGAATGCGGAGGAGCAGTAACATCACTTCTGAAATATGCACTCCAGAACCACATCGTCGATGCCGTACTCACGGTAAAGAAAGGTGTCGACATCTACGACCCGCTGCCGGCATTCATCACTGATCCAAAAGACCTTGATGCATGTGCAGGATCCCTCCACTGTGGTACGTTGCTTCTGCCCAAACTTATCAAGAAGTACCTGAACGGTGCAAAGGACATGAAGATCGCCGTCACCGTCAAGGGATGCGATGCAAAAGCAATGTATGAACTTGGAAAACGCGGTAAGATCAACATGGACAACATATTCATGATCGGTCTGAATTGCGGCGGATCAGTTACGCCGTTTACTGCACGGACCATGATCCTTGAGAAATACGGCATCAATCCTGATGACGTTGTCAAGGAAGAGATCGACAAAGGTCAGTTCATCGTCATGCTCAAAGACGGGACCCACAAAGGTATTTCGATCGATGAGTTGGAAGAAGAAGGTGTCGGCCGCCGTCTGAACTGTCAGCGCTGCGAAACCAAGATCCCCCGTCAGGCAGATATTGCCTGTGGTAACTGGGGTGTCTTTGGCGAGAAAGCCGGCAAGGCAACCTTTGTTGAGATCTGCTCCGAGAAAGGTGCGAAACTCTTCGACGGTGCGGTAAAAGCCGGAATTATCGACACCTGCGCACCCGAGGCAAAAGGTCTCGAGATCCGCGGTAAGATCGAAAACGTCATGGTCAAGATGGGTAAGAAGAACCAGAAGAAACAGTTCGACGCCCTTGGCTATGGTGCAAAACGTCTGGAATTCATGCAGAGTGAGTCTTCACGCTGTATCAAATGCTACTCATGCATTGAAGCCTGCCCGATCTGTTCCTGTACAGACTGCATAACGAAAGATCCAAACTTCGTTATCCCCGGACGCATTCCGCCAAACTTCATGTTCCACATGATACGCTATGCACACGTTGCTCCATCCTGTATCAACTGTGGTCAGTGTCAGGAACTCTGCCCGATGGACATTCCAAATGCACTCTTTATGCATGCAATGCAAACCGAGATCCAGGAACTCATCGGCTTTGGTAAACCAGGTTACGACATGACTCCCTCGCCTCTTGCCTACTCCGAAGACAAGAAAAACAGCGGTTTTGTCTTCTTCAAGATGCCGTAATACACGTCTTTACCATCAGATTAATGATACAAAACATCAGTTAGGTGTGAAATCCACACCGATCAACCCCTTTTTTATAGAAAATTACCTCAGATATTTCTGATATTGATGGTTCTGAAAAAAACCGCTAAAAATATCCCAAACCCAACGAAATGATCACCTATTAGCTCATATCGGCAAGACCTTTGATAAAAAAATAAAAATGAGCGGGTGACCGCCAGTAGATGACTTTATTCCTGAGGCGTGACGCTGATAACCGAGGTGTTGCCGAGGTCTAAGATCTCGCCGCATACGTATGGGACCGGGGTGTGAAAGATCGGACCTCCAACGGTGACCGTATGATACTCGCCATTTTCACCACAGACATCGATCCCCTTCTCCTTCATGAATGCGACCATATCATTGTCCAGAACTTTACCGAGCAGATCCTTTGGTAGATCCGCATTCCTGATACACTTGATCACGCACTGATATCCAAGGTCGATCAGTTCCCTGGTGTTTTCCTCACGGTTCCTGTGCCAGAGCGGATAATACGGGATCAGTCCGACAGCATTACATCTTGCCATTCCCCATTCCATGTGCTCTTCGATGTCGATATCTCCAAAGACACAGAGCTCGGCACCAAGCTGCTTTGCACGGCGGAGTCCCTCTTCGAGTTCAAGATGATACTCCTCCCCGCCTGACACGCATTTGATCAGCGGGATATTCAGTGAGGCAGATATCTGTTCAAGCAGACTCAGGTCAACTCCATGGAACCAGGAGAGTTTTTCATCCTTGTTCACCATGACGAGTAGACCGACCGGGGTATGACCGGCGGCGATCATCTTGTGGAGGGAAAGTGTGCTGTCCTTTCCACAACTGTATGAAATAACGAACTTCATGATTGTTCCTCCAGGATCCGGTACACCGCATCCATGTCGAGTGCTTCACGCAAAGCATCAGCTAGCAGATCCAGTTGGTGTTCACGATAGGCTTTATCTTCAAGCAGACTGTTGTCGCGGGGAATCGGTCCCGGGATGTCCTCCTCCTGCAGGTGGATGTCAAGTTTTGGAATGACGCCGATTACGGGGATCCCGGTCAGATCGGTGAGACGTGCAGGCCCTGTTCCCAGATGTTTCGGGTCGCCGCAGAGCCGGTTGATAACAAATCCGCGGACCAGCTTTTTTGCCGCGTCATCAAAGAGACCAAAGGTCCCGTACAGCGAAGCAAATACCCCGCCGCGTTCGATGTCGCCGACGATGACGACAGGGGCGCTGATCTCTTTGGCAAAACCCATGTTGGAGATATCGCGGTCCATGAGGTTGAGTTCTGCGGCCGCTCCCGCCCCCTCAATGATGATTATATCATACTCTTCCTCAAGACTTCGGAACGCTGAAAGAACCTCAGGCATCAGCTGGACCATCTCTCCATACTTTTTGATTCCCGGGATCGGTTTTCCTCTGATGCACACCTCAGTCCCTACACCGCACGGTTTGACGAGGACAGGGTTCATCCGGCCATCCGGTTCGATTCCCGCCGCTTCGGCCTGGACCGCCTGTCCGATCCCGATTCGGTCACCAGCTTTGGTGACATAGGCAACCGAGGCGAGGTTCTGCGGTTTGAACGGAGCGACACGGTGCCCGTCCTGAGCTAGGATCCGGCAAAGACCGGCGGTCAGGGTGGTTTTTCCGACATTGGACGTTGTCCCCTGTATCATGAGTGTTTTTGCCATTTCTGTCTCCAAATTTGACCGATTATGATTTGATACAAATAGTATTGCTTTACTACTAAATATTTTTATGAGTTATGTCCGCGGGAGGAGAAATGTACTGGAGAGATAGGGGGACCTATTCTTTTTTTACCGCACCATATTTTTCTCGGGCGATCCGTCGTTTCGGCGAGATGAGGACCGCAATTAAAAACACCAGTGCAAACAACACTGCAGAAAGCGGAGCTATGGGTAAATTAAATGTAAATGCGGCCCACGTCCCGATAAGACTGATACTTCCCGCAATAACGGGCGATGCGACCATCATCTGTTTGAGGGTCCCGCAGAACTGATATGCTATCGCCGCCGGCGTAACGAGCCAGACATACAATAAAAGCCCGCCCACGATCGGCATGGTTAAAGCAACCATCAGTGCGATCATAAAGAGCAGCATGTACATCATCGGACGTGTTTTGATTCCGGAAATCTCTGCGATTTTCATATGAAAAATCATAGATGAGATCTCCTTGTAGAATACTATCACAAACACGATCACCAGAAGCATGATAAAGGCAAGTCCGTAGATCTCCTCCCGGTAAAGCGAGAGCACACTGCCGAACATAAGAGCCGAAGCATCGTATCCCATGCCGAGCTGAACCATCCATGCATAGAAAAATATGGCTACTGCCATCATAGCGCCAAACAGAACGCCAAGAATAGTGTCAACCGGCATACGTGCCTTGTCGGAAAGCGGCCCAAGCAGAAATGCTATCAGAATGCTCCCGACAACTGCTGCTAGAGTAATATTCAGTCCAAAAAACATCCCGACCGCCGCTCCGGCAAATGCCCCGTGCGCCATCGTAAACCCGATCGATGAAATTTTCATCTGGGTGATCAGAACGGCAAGTATGCCGCACCCGATTGAAGCAAAAAGCATGGCTTCTGTCGCGTGACAGACCATATTATTGGGAATAAGAAACTCAAGCATAGGTAAAATCTATGATTCGGAGGTGAGTCTGACGATCTGCTGAACAAATTCAGGCGGAGTTATTTTGTTCAGAACGATTTCACCGGATTTCATCACGATCACACGGACATCTCTTTTCGGCAGTGCGTCAAATGCATGAGATACAATAATAATTGTGACCCCGATATCTGCAATTTTACACAGAACATCGCAGACATGTTCGCGGGTCGCAAGGTCCAGGTTACTGAACGGTTCATCGAGAAGAAGAATCTCCGGTTTCTTTGCGAGATTATGGGCTATGAGAACTTTCTGCTGCTGCCCGCCGGAGAGTTTTCCTATGTGGCTTTTTCTGAGATCATCAATACCGAGTGCTAAAAGAGCTGTATCCACTGCTGCATAATCTTCCTCGCCCGGATGTTTAAAGAGACCAAGCAGGCCGAATCTTGCCATAATCAGGATCTCTTCAACAGTAAACGGCGTGTAGGCATCGAAATCAAAGTTTTGAATGACATAACCCAGTTTTTTCCGGAGTTGATTCCCTCTTTTGAGGATATTTTCCCCACATATTTCTACCGATCCGTTTACCACCGGCAAAAGCCCGGCGATCGTTTCAAGAAGAGTGGTTTTTCCTGCTCCGTTTGGTCCGCCGACAATAACAAACTCACCTGGATTTACGGCAAGATTGATGCCGTGAATCACAGGGTGGGCCGCCCCCTCGTACGTAGTGGTCACATTCGTCAGTCTGACGATAGCTTCACTCATCGTAATTCCGTCACAACAAAGAGATCTGAATCTTCCATGGAAAACATTGCCTCAGCAAAATTTTCAAGGGCAAGTTCCGGGTCAAGAGAGTCATAGTCTGACTTGTGTTTCACATAGTCACCGGGTTTTATCAGAATAGCTCGTCCGTCTGCATGCCTGAACATGACCTCTGCCGAGGAGGATGTTACGAGTTCGATGTTTCGTTTTCCAAGAGTACACCCGCTTCCAATCTGGATACCATCCAATAAACAGGATTCAGGTGTTGTCCCGGAACAGTAGACAGTTGCAAAAAGGGAGAATGGATCATTATCAAAGTACTGCAGTGCGAACTTACCCATACGGTATCCCAGAACGATAAACGGACCCAGGTGTCCGTGAAATTTTGCAAGTTCTTCGTTTGAGTATTCCCGCGGGAGTTCCATATATCTGCAATTTTCATGCCACTTCATACATACCAATATAATTTTAAAGTTAATAAAATATGTTATTAATAAAAATTAGTAACACACATAATGATAAAAAATAAAAATGTTAATTCCTTCTGTTAAGGAAAATTACTGCACAGGCGAGAGCACCTATGATCGGAATAGCAGCCAGGGGTGACTGGGTTGGTGTGTCATTGTTTATACTATCAACAATGAGAGCTTTGTTGTATGTGTAGTAGTCAAGAATCGAGTCGATCCCATCTGCTGATTTAGGGAGGTTGAGGAAAACGACACGCTCACAGGGAATATTTTCATCAGTTAACGCTTCGTGAATTGGTTTTCCAATATCCTGACCCGCAACGATGTTATCGATCACAAAAATTTTACCGCAGTTTGCGTCCTCAGCGATCTTCAGATACTTTGCCGGATCTGCGTGGATGTCATCAACGATTGCCTGGACGGTCTCCGGGCTGGGATATGAGGTAATAACATGCATACCAAGCCAGGTTTCAGCCTGATTTTTGATACGGAATTGGCAGATGATCGGAACATCGGAGAGAAGTTTTTTGTCAGCTGTTGTAAGAGTAGTGACAGCCGAGACTTTTTTCAGATAGGCTGCAAGATTTGCATCATACGTGTCGGCATTTGCAGGGTCGGCTGTTTTCAGGATATAGGCGATCGTCTGTGCATAGCCGATAAGACTTGTCGGATTATCATAGACATTTGTTGCATTAGGAACCACTGAAGTCGAAACCTCGTTCATCAGATGCCAGTCTGTTTCTTTTCCAAAGTTAGTCAGTCTGAATTCTGTGACTTTCGTGATCGGGGTTCCATCCATGCCGCCGCCCTGCCCGATGAAAAGATCGGCAGTACTAATGAAATCACTGTTCTTCTGCAGGATCGCATCGATAGTATCACTCGAAATATGCACAGCTGTAGGAGGGGCAACATATATTGTCGTGACCTTATCCCCGCCGATCTCTTGGGTAACATCCCATATATTCGGCATTGTTGTAACAACATTCAGTGCAGATGCTCCAGAAATCAGCATGCTGCTGATCAAAAATAGGATCAGAATAATTCCAAACGCTTTTTTCATACATATTAACTATATTGTAATACGTGTAATTAAATATAACGTATTTAATTAAAAGTAATACTTGTGTGATTTAATAATTATCTTTAGCAATAAGAGAGATGCATATTACGTACCGATCTATTTTGAAGACTGGGGAAAAACAGCTGTATTTACCAAAAAAACATCTTCAGAACATTGATCAAAATAGGGAGAAACCGGGGCTTGGAACGAAATCAGAACCCCGGTAGATCATTTGAAACTGAAATTTCCAAATGAGGGTTTATTCATGTATGTGGGTCCGACATGAATAGGTATGAGTGCTACTACCCTATATCCTATGATTTTTTTGCCAATTGAATCTCGGCTCATCTTCCTGTGCTTTTTCGTAATGCGTGCATCGTGCCTTACTCTTCCGTATTAAGACACTGGGTCTGGCGTTAGTATTACACTAACATCATTATGTATCACCTATTATGATATATAGTTTTCCTTGTATGCAAATATGCTTACTTTCTCAAACATGAAATACATACAGGTTTTCCGTCTATCACGGGAGCCAGTCCCTCCGCAACCTGCTCACCACAAACGGAACAGATCACATTATTATAAATCCGTGCATGACCAGGAAGAGGTTCGGTTGTCTCCTTAACGGTGTACATCTTTTCGGCAGGCATGTTGAGAATATTCTCGATCCACATATGGGAAAGGGTATGGAACCGTTCCTCCTCTTCCGGTGTTGCCTTTCCGGAGAATATCTTTGGACGGAGTGCCGCCATCTCCGGATTCGCGGGCATACATTCTGGATTGGCAACCAGGCGTACCGAGGTGTCATTGTCACGCCGATAAAACGAGAAGGCATTCTTCCCCCAGTTATTGATAAACAGATTCCCTTTACCTGCCGTGCAGCCGAGAACGACCTGAATTGCATCAACCGTGCACGAATCAGTTTCCGTGATACATACAACTTCTTCATCCTCGGAGAAGGAGATTCCAAGTTTTTCGATGGCAAGCTCGCAAGCCTTGTAACCCATGGCAAGTCCGCCGCAGGTGTGACCGTGGAAAGCAACCGCCTCACTAAAATCTTTCATATAAATATAATACTCACTCCCAGATATAAAAATCATACGAATAATTGTTGTTCGCACCGTAAACGCAGACGAAATAGAAATACATATTATCTAATATGACGAATTTTTAAAACGATAACACTATGAAGAAATTGTTTACTGTACTTTTACTGCTCGCTCTCGCTCTCGTCTGTGTATCTGCGGGTTGCGTCGCCTCTCCTGCCGATTCAGGAGATGGAACGATCACTATCACCGATGCTGCAGGCCGCGTCGTGACCGTGCCTGATGATCCCCAAAGGATCGCCGTAAGCGGGTCGGGCTCATCCCGCTACTTTGCTTATCTTAACGTGACTGATCGACTGGTAGCTATCGATTATCAGGACAGTAATCTTCTTAATTTCAATAATGACGTCCGTCCTTACATGCTTGCCCATCCGGAAATCAAAGAACTTCCGGCTCTTGGAACCGCAAAAGGTGTAGTTGATGCAGAGAGACTTCTTTCAATCAATCCTGATATTTTATTCATGGCGGGATACAGTGATACAGCAATCCAGTCAGCAAACGAGATCCAGGAAAAAACCGGGATCCCTGTAGTTCTTTTCTACTCAGGAGATTATGTTACCAATGGCGACAAAGTAGCCTCATCTCTGAGGATGATCGGTAAAATTCTCCACGCTGATGAACGTGCGGAATCTGTCATTCAATACTTTGCCGATGTACGTACCGATTTAGAAACCAGGACTGCGGGAATTTCAGATGCAGATAAACCGTCTGTGTACATCGCGGGCATCTCCTACAGCGGAGCCCATGGAATTGACGGGACCGACCCAACCTATTATCCGTTCACTGTCCTTCATACAATGAATGTTGCCTCGGTAATAAATGCGACCACGAGCACCGGATATGCAGCTGTTGCGAAGGAACAGATCCTCGCATGGGACGCGGACATCATCTTTGTCGACCTCGGTACCATGAGTGCCGCCGGCGGAGGAGCAATCTATGAACTGCAGAATGATCCATCCTATCAGGAACTGACTGCGGTCAAGACCGACGCAGTTTATGCGGTCAATCCTCACACCTCCATGGGAACAAACCATGAAACGAGTATGGCAAACGCCTACTACATCGGGACGATTCTCTATCCCGAACTGTTTGCAGACATCGACTCGGCAGAAAAAGCAAATGATATCTACACCTTCATTGACGGCGCTCCGGTTTATGAACAGCTGAAAGCAAACCTGAACAATCTCTCCTATACGAAACTCGTGTTGTAACTATGAACAAAAAAATACTTTTTACCTTTTTCGCAGCTCTCTGCGTGATTGCACTCTGTTTGTGCGCAGGATGCGTAGCAAATGAGACGGAATCCGGTGACGACACCGTTACAATCATCGATGACCTTGGCAGAGAAGTTGTCATTCCGGCAGATGTTAAAACAGTTGCCTTAAGTGGCTCGGGTTCTGCACGCTACGTAGTCTATCTTCAGGCAGAAGGCATGATTATTGGTGTAGATACAACCGATAATTCGACAAATTCAAACACCGAAGCCCGTGCCTATATGCTTGCACATCCGGAAATCGCAACATTGTCGCTTCTTGGCGCGAATAAAGCAATAATTAGCGCAGAGTTGGCACTTGGACTAGCTCCCGACGTGATTCTCTACTCCACAGAAGGATCGGAAGGAGCGGCGGCAGCAGATGAAGCAACAGCACAGACAGGAATACCGGTCGTCTGTTTCAATCAGTATGATCCTGCTTATGAGTTCAATCAGTTTGCATTCAATATCCGTCTTCTTGGAACAGTACTTGGAAAAGAACAACGTGCTGAAGATGTAGTGAATTTCTTTGGAGACATGCGTGATGACTTGATCCAAAGAACGCCCGATATGGAGATGAGCGAAAAACCAGTTGTTTACATTGGTGGTGTTTCAAATCGCGGCACTCACGGCATGACCTCAACAAAACCAGAGTTTATCGGATTCACTCTTCTGTCTGCCAACCAAAAAGCAACCGGCATCGGTGACACTGATTCCGCAAATATAGCAAAAGAGAAAATCTTGGAATGGAATCCTGACATTATTTTTGTAGATCTTGGAACGCTGAACGCGGCAGGAGGGGGTGCACTGGTTGAACTTAAAACTGATCCATCGTATCAGGGAATGACTGCTGTATTAAACGGCGAAATCTACACTGTAATGCCGGACACTTCCTGTAAAGCAAATCATGAAACAAGTTTTGCAAATGCATACTTTGTTGGAACCATCCTCTATCCGGAACAGTTCAAAGATATTGATGCAAAAAAGAAGGCAGATGAAATCTATACCTTCCTTGTTGGAGAACCTGTCTTTAATCAGTTGTATAAGAACACCGGCTCACTCGCCTATCAGAAAGTGGATATCTTCACCATCTGATTTTTTGGAGATATTTTATGGCTGAATTATGTATGAATTGTGTTCCTATCGGTTTTGTTTCATCTCCGTTTAAAACACGTGAAGATGCGCCAAAGCAGGGAAGACATACCGACGAACTGAGCATCATCACACTTGAACCTGCATTTAAAGATGCAGCCGAGGGACTTTGCATCGGGGATGATCTGTTTATCTTTTGCTGGTTTGACCGATCCGATCGAACGGTTTTGAAGTCGCGAAAATTCGGGGAGGAGAAGAATCCTCTCCGCGGCGTATTCTCAAACCGCTCCCCGAATCGTCCGAATCCTATTGCATTAACACTGGTAAAATTAGTGAATATTGAAGGCAGCGACCTGACCGTCAGAGGACTGGAAGCGTTAGACCAGACACCTGTTGTTGACATCAAACCCTACTCAGAAGGAATTGATACGCCGCGAAATGGATAAATCATGACAAAAGAAGAAGAAAAACCAAATATCTATAAAGCCTACGTCAGCAAAAAAGTCACGGTAATTTTAATAGGAATTGCCGCTACTATCGTTATGTTTCTCATTTCCGTTTCGGTAGGTGCGGTTTCTATCCCAATTCCCGACATCATCGCAACAATTTTCGGCGGCGGGGGGACGAGTCTTTATGAACGGATCATCTGGAACATCAGGATCCCACAGGCTTTGACTGCAATTGTTGCCGGTGCAGGATTAGCAATTGCAGGTGTTGCCATGCAGTCCGTTTTGCGCAACCCGCTTGCCTCTCCGTTTACACTTGGTCTTTCCAGTGCTGCAGCATTCGGGGCAGCAGTCGGTATTTTGCTTTTTGGTGCAGGAACTACTGGCAGCAACATTGCCGATGCGGTTGTGATCAACAACCCGTATCTGACAACGATGTCGGCATTTTTCTTTGCCATTCTGACAACGGTAATAATTCTGTTCATCTCGAAAATCCGTTCAGCAAGTCCTGAAACCATGATCCTGGCAGGTGTTGCCATCAGTTCACTATTTAGCGCAGGATTAATGGCGATCCAGTACTTCGTTGATGATACACGTCTTGCATCGATCGTCTTCTGGCAGTTTGGTGATGTTGCCAGAGCAAGCTGGTCAGAGCTGGGTCTGATCACTCTGATAACAGTCATCTGTTTTATCTATTTCATCTACAAACGCTGGGACTACAACTCAATTGATGCCGGAGAAGAGACCGCAAAGGGTCTTGGCGTGAACGTTGATCGGACCAGACTCATTGGTATGATCGCAGCGTCACTGATTAGTGCAACGGTCGTGGCATTTCTTGGCATCATCGGCTTTGTTGGTCTCGTCTGCCCGCACATGATGCGGCGTATCGTTGGTGACGATCACCGGTTTTTGATTCCGGCAACTTTTGTCTGCGGAGCAGTTCTTCTGCTTGTTTCTGATACTGTTGCAAGAACATTGATCGCCCCGACGGTTTTACCTGTCGCGGTCATTACAGCATTCCTCGGAGCTCCCGTGTTCCTGTATCTTATTATCAGAGGGAGACGGTCATGACAGAAGAAATATCTCACGAAGAGCACAGCCATGATGAAGAAATGCATGTCCACCCTCATGTTCATTCTGAAGGATATGTCCATACGCATGAACATCTTCACGGGATTCCACATGATCACCACACTAATTCGCCGGCGCCGGCTCTGCTGAATGTTGACGGTGTTAATTTTGAGTACAAAACAGCCAGGGTCCTAGATGAGATATGTGTTGGTGTTGCCCGCGGAGAAATCCTTGCGATCCTTGGTCCAAACGGCGTCGGAAAATCAACGCTTCTTAAGTGTATGAACCTGATTCTCCAGCCGAAAACCGGAACCGTCATGCTTGGCGAGCTGAATCTGACGAAGATGAGCGGCAATGATATTGCAAAAAATGTTGGTTATGTTGCCCAGAGAAATGACTCTGCCCGTATGACGGTTTTTGATTCGGTCCTTCTCGGACGAAAACCGCATATCGGTTGGCGGGTCACAGACCACGATTATACTATCGTGGAAAATGCAATAGAAAGATTTGGTCTTACTGACATGCAGCTCAGGTACATTGACGAACTCTCCGGCGGTGAGTTGCAGAGAGTCTGTCTATGCCGGGCAATTGTACAGGAACCCTCTGTACTTCTGCTGGATGAACCGACAAGCGCCTTGGATTTGTGCAGACAGATGGAAATATTACGGGCCATTCGAAATGTAGTTGATCATCATGATGTGGCAACCATAATGACGATGCATGATCTGAATCTGGCTCTCCGGTTTGCCGACCGGTTTTTATTTATGAAAGACGGAAAAATTTACGCGATGTGCGACAAATCAGGAGTGACAGAAGATATAATTGAGGCTGTTTATGGAATTTCGGTCGATGTTATCTATCACAATAATCTCCCGATCGTTGTACCCTGCGAGCAAGTGTGAAAAATGAACGACGCAAACATTGAATGGAATGAACGATATCAGACACAGCAGAAAAACACTGATTACCAATCCAGTGCCAAATTTTTTTCCATTCAGGAAAATGTTGATTGGATGACACGTTCTCTGATCGAAGGATCGATGAACCGGGTACACGATCAGCTTGATGCACTGAATTTTATCAGCGGGTCTACGGTTCTTGATATCGGCGCAGGTCCCGGGACCCTTGCGGTCCCCCTTGCCGGTAAAGGATTCAAAGTCACGGTCGTTGAACCATCATCACCGATGACAGTTTCCATGGAAAAATATAAAACCCTGAAAGGGATCGATGCGGAAATTTCCGTGATACCGCAGGTTTGGGAAACGGTAAATCCTGAAGAGATCGGTGAGTATGATTATGTCATCTCTTCCTTTGCTATGGCAGTACCTGACCTCCGTGATGCCCTCCTGAAGATGGATCAGGTAGCAAAAAAACAGGTACATATTTTCTGGTTCCTGAACGCTCCCTCCTGGTCAGTAATCCAAACTGATCTGTGGGGTAAACTGCATAAAGGTGAATCTGCTGAGAGATCCTACGCAGATTTGATTTGGAATACGTTGTATCAGGAAGGCATTTATGCAAATCTTGAGGTATATCCCATGAAAGATACACGAAGATATGCAGATATCTCCGAGGCGGTTTGTGAATTCACGAATCGTCTTTCTGCAAAACAGAAGTGGCAGATCGACCTTGTTGAAGAGTATCTTATAGATAATCTTGTATGGCAGGATGGTAAATTTGTATTTCCAGATAACGGTATGTATGCCCACATCTGGTGGTGTAAAAAATAATGAGGAGTAATCATGACAGAACAGTTTGTTTGTAACCCGATTGGAAGGGTATCATCTCCGTATAAAGAAAAAGGTGATGCCCCGGCACAGGGACGTGAAAAAAATCTCGTCAGCAGAATAATCATAGATCCCGGGTTTGCCGGAGGTCTGGAAGGACTAACTGTCGGTCAGCAGATATTTGTACTCTGCTGGTTTGACCGCTCGGCCCGCGACGGTATTAAAGTTCACCCGAGAGGGAAAATGGAAAACCCCCTGACGGGGGTTTTCAACACCCGGTCACCGGCACGCCCGAATCCGGTATCTCTGACACTGGTTACTATTCAGGAAATCACGGACAATATTCTGACGGTATGTGGTCTCGATGCCCTGGACAACACACCTGTTATTGATATCAAACCCTATTCCGGGAAGATCGATGAACCAATGCAGGCATGATTCAAACTTTGATTAAATACTATAATTCACATTTTTCCTAAAGGAGATAAAAATATTAAACCAACTTGTTTTATAATCAATAAATCATATTATAATTATGAGCAAACACGGTTTACTGCTTATTGGTCATGGAAGCAGACTCAGGTACAATAAAGAACTCGCCACCTCCACGGCACAACTCATGGCAGAGAAAAATGGCGATTATATGATTAAATCCTGCTTTATGGAAAACAGTTCCCCGAATGTTTCGGAAGGGATCGCTGATATGAAAAAAGAAGATATTGAACTTCTTGTCGTCGTTCCATTGTTCCTTGCAAAAGGAGTCCATGTACTCCAGGATATCCCGGAACTCCTTGGTCTTAATACAGACGAATATCGGGGAAGCTTCACACTGGACAACGGCAAGATCATACCGCTCGTATATGCTGACCCGATAGGACACGATCCGCTGCTCGCAGATCTGATGCTGAAAAATGCACACAACGCGATCAGCGCACATCTTTGATATTCCCCCTTTCTTTTTTATAGACATTTTAAAACAAAGCAATTTTACTTGAAACATAAAATTATAAGTACCACACAATTAAATATTAGTTAAAACAATTTTTATTATGCACATTATGGAAGGGTATTTACCCATCGGATGGTGTATATTCTGGGCTGTTCTTTCAGCTCCGTTTGTCATCTACGGTATCTGGAAAATGACTAAAATGATTCAGGAGGATCGGCGCATTCTCCCATTGATGGCAGTTTGCGGAGCTTTTGTTTTCGTACTTTCTGCACTCAAGATCCCGTCAGTAACGGGAAGCTGTTCTCATCCAACAGGAACTGGTCTTTCGGCTGCGTTCTTTGGACCGTTCGTCACATCGGTTCTTGGAACGATCGTTCTGTTGTTCCAAGCCCTGCTGCTTGCCCATGGCGGACTTACGACCCTCGGAGCAAACGTTTTTTCCATGGCTATTGCCGGTCCATTTATTGCCTGGCTCGTCTTTGTCGGTCTTCGAAAAACCGGAAAGGTCGGTATCGGTCTCGCAGTATTCATCACCGCAGCAGTCGCAAATTTAGTCACCTACACCGTCACCTCACTGCAGCTTGCATTAGTATTTCCTGTCGAAGGAAGTATTCTCAATGCGTTCATTGCATTCGCAGGTATCTTCGCCGTCACCCAGATCCCGCTCGCCATTATTGAGGGGATCATCTGTGCGCTTGTCGCAAAGTACATCGTCCGCGTAAAGCCGGAGATCTTAAAGAAACTCGGTATTATTCAGGATGAAGAGATCGCAAAAATCCAGGGAGAGGCAGTATGAATAAATCACATCTCGAGATCCTTGTGGGCCTTCTTGTCATCGTTCTGCTCGTTATTGGAACACTTGCCTTTGTTCCGTCCGGTGCTGAAGGAGAGGAAGGCTGGGGAGGTGCCGACGGCGGAGCTGCAGAGATGATCGATCAAACAGGATATATTCCCTGGTTCGACTCGATCTGGACCCCGCCAAGCGGAGAGATCGAAACGCTCTTCTTCTGTGTTCAGAGCGCGATCGGTGCACTGCTTATCGGATATATATTTGGTTACTGGAACGCTTCGGCAAAAGCACGGAGAGGAAAACAGGAAGAGGAGTGACCCTCTTTTTGTGACCAGGACCCAATCTATCTTTTTTACTGTTTTTTGTATCCCGCAACGATGCAGAAGAGTTTACTTAACACCGCAGGCGGATTTTTCGCCGTTCCTTCTGCGATCCTCTCGTAAGAATATCCGAGATCTTCACAGACCGCGATAGGGACCGATTCGGGGAGTGAGCGGGCAAGTTCCTCCACTGAAAAATCCGGGTCGGCGATCAGAAATACCGAGTGCCCGGCGGCAATATCCTGAACGGTACGGGAAACGGCATCCAGGTGATCTTTTCCATGAGCATTTACTACAGCCACATTGGTCCAGGGAACATGCAGGCGGGAAAACGCTGTCTGCATCGATGAGATCCCGGGGATAACTTCGCCCGGCAGATAGCCAAGTCCTGCCATCAGGGGGTCGCCGGTCGAAAGAACGACCGCATCGTCGGGAAGTGTGCGAAGCGCCTTGTAATCCGTTATCTCAACGACATTCGCGTCCCCCGGAATGAAAGCTCTGACCAGTTCGATCGCACGGCCAGATCCGTACACGCTTTTCGCTTCGGATAATGCGATCTCTCCTTCCTTTGTCAGCATTCCTTCGCCGCATCCGACACCGATAATTTTCATTCTGTATCTCCTATGACCTGACCCTCTCTGTCAACAATAACAATACGAAGCCAGGGATATTTTTGCTTTGCTCTCGCGAGCTCCTCTTCGAGGACAGAAATACCATCAGGTCCGGCGATCAACTCCTCGACGGTCGGAAAACCCCGCGATGTCGCGACCTCAGGATGGAAAAACCGCAGGATCAGACCAGGCAGACCGCAGATGACGGCATTCCTGCAGTGTTTTGCAGCAGCAAGACTTTCAGCGATTTTCGACCCCGCGAGGACCACTTCGTATTCGGGGAACAGAAGCCTCGAGTAACGAAGCCCTATCCTGCCGGTGGTGATGACCACATTTTCCGCACCCGCGATCCGCTCACTCACCGTTTCCGAAAGGTGATCGTCCCAGGGTTCAACAAACCCGGTCGTTCCGACGACAGAAATACCGCCTTCAATACCGACCTTCGGGTTCAGTGTCAGTGCCCCGATCCTTCTGCCGTCAGGGATCGTGAGAAAAACCGCGGCGCCGGAAAGCCCTGCGGCACGGCATGCTGATGAGATCGCATCAAGGATCTCTTTTTTCGCCGGCGGACTGACGGCGGCAGTGCCTTTAGCATAACGGGGAGTGTCCCGAACGAACCTACCGATCCCCTCTCCGGTTTCGAGCGTTATCTCAGCAGCAGGAGATGCCTTTGCACAGATGAGGATCCCTGCCGTGATATCGTTTGGGTAATCGCCGGAAAACTTTCTGGCAAACCCTTCGCCGTCTTTACCGGCAGCCGGGATCTCGGCGAGGATCCCGCAGGGAAGCAGGATCGGTGCAATATCAACGGGGGCCGCCAGTGAAGCGACCGCCGCATAACACGCAGCCGCCGCAGTTGAACCAGTGGTGAACCCCCTTCGTAAAACAGAGCCGGTCGAGGTCAGCACTCCAAAGCCGCTTTCTGCAGCTGCCAATGCTTTCGCATCGCGACAGTTTGCCACCCACGACTCAGGATATGAAAAACCTGTAACCGGATCGATCATTTTCTCAGTTCAGTAAACATTGTAATGATTTCGTTCAGTGAAGCCACGGCGATCGGCGTGCCGCCGCGTGTCCCGATGTTCGAGACCGATGGAACGGGTTTCGTGCGAAGAACTTCCTTCGACTCGGCCGCATTAACAAAACCTACCGGAGTTCCGATCACGAGCGCCGGGCGGATGCCTTCATCCACAAAGGAACAGACCGTTAGAAGAGCGCTCGGAGCGTTCCCGATAACGATGATGGACCCTTCGAGCCGCTCTTTCAGAGCAACGAACCCGGCAGAACTTCGGGTGATCCCCAAATCTTTCGAAATATCAGCGCAGAAATCAAGAGCACACTCGACAGTTGAGGAATGACCTTTCTTCTGGATCCCGGTCAAAACCATCCTGATATCAGTGAAGATCGGGGCGCCGGCTTCTAGAGCCTGAAGTCCCGCAGTGATCGGATCGTTCGAAAATCTTAGCAGATCAGCCATCGCCCAGTCTCCAACCGCGATCGAACATCTCTGCCGAATACGATCCTCGGGCGTTTCATTTCCAACAGCTTTTCTCGCAAGGCTCCGGCTCCGTGAAGAGATGGAAAATCCTTCCGGTGTGTCTGCGCCGATATCAGTATACGTATTTTCTGTGGTAACCGCGGGGTGTAATGATTCCTTTGACATGATCGTCCTCCTTCCATATTCTGCTTTCTTCGCCCCCGATGATCAGAATCGAGTGCATATCCACAATATCATCATTTTCGGCGAGTTCCCGAAGCGTTGTTATATGGGTCTCTTCGCCTTCCCGGAACACATTCTTAACGATGCCGACCGGTGTCTCAGGGTCCCGGCAGGTCAGAATAATTTTCAGGGCTTTGGCAAGGTTCAGCGGACGACCGTGGCTCTTTGGATTGTAAAGAGCGATCGGCGTGCCCATCTGTGCGGCAAGGCCAAGGCGTTTTTCAATGATTTCCCAAGGTGTCAGGAGATCAGAAAGACTGAGGGTCACGTAGTCGCCCGAAAGAGGGGAACCGAGTCTGCTCGCCGCCGCGGTGGCAGCAGTGACGCCCGGAAGCATGATAACTTTCTGGGACGGGAACTCGCGTTCAACCATCTCAAGAACGATGCTCGCCATACCATAGATGCCGGCATCTCCTCCTGAGACCATTGCCACATTGTGATCTGCCGCAAGACGTGCTGCTTCACGGGCCCGGTCGACCTCTTTTCCCATCGAACTTCGGATGACCTGTTTGTTCTTCAACAGCGGTTCAAGCATTTCCAGATAGAATGCATTGCCGATGATCACATCAGCCGAGGCAATAGCCTTCATTGCGGCCGGGGTCAACTGCTGTGTGCTTCCCGGTCCTGAACTTACGATCGATAAAATACCCATATTATTTTCCTATAGCAACGGTTACCCGCCCATATACTGTTTTTTTCAGGATCAGGGTCCCGGTCTTTGAGAGGGCGAGAGCACACGGCTCGGCGACCCCGCGAAGTCCGAGCATCTCTGCACGTGACGGAGTTGCCGGTATCTGTTTGTTAATAGTTTCATCATCAAGAAAGATGAGGTTACCGGAAAGTGAAGCTACGCCGTCATGAAGTCCCTTTTCATGGAACTTTTTGATGGTGGTAGCATATATGGTCACAGAATCCTCCGAGATACCCGCATCTTTGCATGCAGAAGAGACAGCGCTACGGATCTCGTCCGCAGTGGTTCCAAGTCTGCACCCGATCCCAATTACATACGGCGAATCGGTCACAAGGACCGAAACACCAGGATCCGCGATGACGATCTTCGGTGGTTGTACACGGACGATTGGAACATCTCCGTCTAAAATCGCCCCGTTTACTTCTCTAGTAGAAGAACGGTTCACGATCCTGAACCCGCCTGATCTTGCCGTTTCTTCAACGGATGGTCTGCCCATGACTTCGGTTGCGGTCGAAATTACCGGTTCGATCCCAAGTTCGGCAAGCCGTTTTGCAACTTCGTTTCCCCCATGATGGCCCCCGAGAACGGGAATGGCATATCGCATATCCGGCGTGACAACGACGACTGCAGGATCATGCCATTTGTCGGTCAGAAGGGGAGCGCATCCTCGGACCGCGATACCCGCGGACATTACCCCGACGATCACATCGCATTTTCCATACAGTTCGGCGAAAACGGTTGGCGAATACGCAAGCGTTTCCGCCTCCAGAAACTTCGCGATGCGCATTCCGGATTCATGGAATCTGGGCAGAGTGACGACGACGATCTTCATCCGTAAAGGTGGGAGTTTGTGTATGCTGCGTGGATGCCGGCAACGATATCGCCAACGATGATCAGAGCCGAGCGGGTTATCTCCGCATCATGCACTTTATCGGCGATGGTCTCGATCGTTCCTTTTATGATCATCTGGTCGGGCCATGAAGCGTGATAGACCACAGCGACTGGTGTTTCGGGCGGCCGCTGCAGTTTTTTCATCACGGTGTCGATGTGCCCGGTTGAAAGAAAGATGATCATTGTTGTACCGTGAGCGGAAAGCTCGGCGATCTGATCAGAATCGAGAGTCTCACCCGCTGAACGGGTTACGATGACCGACTCAGATACGCCCCGAAGGGTGTATTCGGTCTGCAGCGCTGCTGCGGCCCCAAACATTGAAGAGACGCCGGGGATGATCTCAGCATGGATCCCTTTTGCCTCAAGAGGAGCCATCTGTTCAACGATCGATCCATAGATCGCCGGGTCACCGGAGTGGAGACGAACGACCAAACGGCCGGCCCGCACACCGTCTTCGATCACACTGGTGATCTCTTCGAGCTTCATCCCCCATGAGTCAAGCTTTACCGACGCAGGCGATGCGGCGACAAGTTCTGGATTAACGAGCGAGCCTGCGTAAATGAGGATCTCAGCACGTTTCAGAAGATCCATTCCTTTCACCGTGATAAGCCCCGGGTCCCCGCATCCCGCGCCGACGATATAATACTTCATACTTTCCTCGCGATCATGATGCTGAAGTAGTTGGTCTTCTCGGGAAGAACGCCCCGATGAACCTTCTCTCCTTCCATATACATCCGTTCAACAACAATGAAATCATTGTAGCCGGCAGCCTTTAGCTGTTCAGCCGCAGTTCTTGGCCGCGTGACCTTCATCAGGATCTTTGTCGAGGGGATGACGGGACCGTCTGTCACCAGAAATGCACCGTTCACGGGAATTTTCGCATGGGATGCCACGGCGGTGATCGAGCTAATTCCGGGAATCGTTTCCACGACCAGGTCAGGCACGAGCGCTTTCACCATCTCCGCAAGGCGTGAGAAGGTGGAGTAATAATTCGGGTCCCCGATCAGTCCGAACACTGCATTGCCGCTTTTTGCCGCAGGCAAAATCTTTTCAGCGTTTCTCTCCATGCATTTTGTGATCTCCTTCTCATTCCGTGTCATGGGGAATTCAAGCGTGACGATGTTTTTTGCATAGGGTTTGACTAATTCAAGAGCAATGCCGCCCGGCACAAAAACCGTGTCTGCTTCTTTTAATATTCGAACCGCTTTGAGGGTCAGAAGTTCAGCATCTCCCGGGCCAAGGCCAACTGCGGTCAGCATTTTCTGCCCCCATGGATGATAAAGATGGGATTTATTGGTTGAAACATGATACGCTCCATGAGATTATGTGATCTGGATACTTGGAGATGGACAGCTTCGATGAACATATCCAGCTCTTTCATTGTATGGATCGTTTCAACAGCTGTTTCCAGAAGAACGGCGTTGACGACGATGCTGCGTGTCCCTTCCTTTTGAAGATAGGTAAGTATTTCACGGATATTGCGGCTTCCGCCAAGAAACGCACAATCGATCGGTTTGTGAGGCGAGGCAAGAAAATCAAGAGCTTCTCCTGCAAAGATCTCTACATCCACACCCCGGCAGGTTTCCTGCGTACATTCGACGGCCTGCTGCCTCCGGTCCACTGCATAGACATGTCCGTCATCTCCTGCGAGTTTTGCCATTTCGAGCGTTACCGTGCCGGTTCCACAGCCGATATCTACTACCGTGTCACCCGGAAGGATGGCAAGTTTTGCAAGAGAAACGGCCATGACTTCCGGCTGGGTAGGTCCTCCGGGTAAATCCATTCTGTGATCTCCTAAGTAAAACTATTTTCAATAAAGAAAATGTACTAGTCAATTATTTGCTGTAAGCAGTTATAGAATAACTGGTTTGTATGAGAATAGACGTGTCGTGATGAGGTATATTTTTCAAATCATTCCACTCGTTTTGTAAGCAAAAAGTGAGGAGGAAATCCCTGATCTATTTTTTGCTCATGAGCATTGGGCGCAATTTTCTGATCCACCGGTAGTGGAGAATGAGATGGACTGCGATCAAGATGACAAACAGCGTGCTAGCATAGAAGTGGAGATCATACCATGTTTGATAACTGACAGTAATAAGATCCATGGACCCCCTGCCTGACCCGAGAGGGAAATAGAACCAGAGAATGTACCCGGTCACGATTGATGCCACAGCGGAGATAAAGGCAAGGAGATCGACCCATGCATTGATTAGTGCATCTCTCATGCTATGACCCTCCGCTGCACCAAGGAACTATTACTCCATTGAATACTGTATCTCATACATAAATCATGGGCTTTTTGCCTCAAAAACATTTGTATGACGGCACAAATAAAGAAAAAAATGATGAAGAAGTGTTTAACTCGCATCCGGTGAAAGTCGATTCAGACCCTTATGACCTTTACATCGATCCCGCTTTCTTGTGCAAACGTAGCTGCCCGAAGTTCCACCCGGTCAAGCATGCCCCCGCAGGTCAGAATCAGGGTGTCTTCCCCGCTCATGACGGAAAGAAGACACTTGTCCACAACGCCGTGCGTATATTCAAGCGGGATCTCCGAGAGATAGCAGAACTTCTTTGCTCTGGTTCCCATAGCACCTGTGTGCCATGAAGGATGTTCTGCGAGCATCTGCTGTCCCGATTCCCGGGTCAAGGCATCAGTATCAGCGAGATATACCGTCCCGGTCATGATGGGACATGATCCCTCGATGAGTCGGGTCATTTCGGGTATCCCTTTGGGTGGAATTCCAGGTACAAGGATCCGTCTTCTGACCAGCTCCATATACAGATCCAACAGTACCGGCGGGGTCATTCTCGCTTTCGTCATCAGCTCATAGCTGGTGAAGACGTCAGCCGGCTCACCCTGATGAAGGATAGCTCCGTCAGCAAGCAGGATCACTTCGTCCGCCCACCGATAGGCGAGCTCAACATCATGTGTTGAGAGAAGGATCGTTGTTCCGTCTTCGTGAAGTTCATCCAACAGATCCATGATCTCGGCGGCCGTCGCAGGATCGAGGGAAGCGGTCGGCTCATCGGCCACCAGAATATCCGGCTTCATGGCAAGAATACCTGCGATGGCAACCCGTTTCTTCTCACCGCCTGAAAGATGATGGGGCGGACGCTTGTCATAATCCACAAGACCCACGGCAAACAGAGAATCAGAAACGCGCTCACGGATCTCTTCCTCCGGGAGATGCAGATTCATTGGTCCAAATGCCACGTCGGCAAACACACTCGGGGCAAAGAGCTGTGAGTCGGAGTTCTGAAACACCAGACCTACCCGTGTGCGAACGTCCCTGAGAGAAGCTCTGTCATATGCGATCTCCTCACCGTTCACGAATATTTTTCCATCTTCCGGCACCAAGGTGCCGTTGCACATCAGAAGAAGGGTGGTTTTTCCAGCTCCGTTTGGTCCCACCACTGCAACTTTCTTTCCCCTTTTAATGGAAAAGGATATTCCTTTCAGCGAGGCGGGGCGGCCCGGATACGAGAACCGGACATCTTCAAAGGTAAGTACATTATTGTTCATAATAACAGCATCTCCGTAAATAATAGACCAAGAATGAAAGCAATAAAGAAAAACACGGATGTAACAGAAAGCGGGGTGACATGACCCCCTTCGTCAGGCAAAGCCATGTATCCGTCATAGCAGCGTGAGTCCATGGAAAGAAAGATCGCCTCTCCTTTTTCCCAGGTTCTAATGAACAACATTGAGACAAGCATGGAAAACGAGGTGAGATAATTTTTCCAGGTACCGTATCCTCCCCTCATGATCTGTGCATTGTGAATAGCGATCGCCTCACCGATGAAGACAAAGATGTACCGATAAATCAGCATGGATAAATCGATGAATGCCTGAGGCATCCTGAGATTTCGAAAAACCTCAAAAAGCGAGGTCATCGGTGTGGTAAGAGTAAGGAAGTACAACGAACACATACCGGCAAAAGTCCTGGAAAGAACAAGGATCGCAAGATCGAGGGACTCGGTAGTGATCTGAACATGAAATGTCCCTATCCGGAAAAAGTCCACAAGTGTCTCCCCCCCGCCGGTGATGAACAGAATCACCAATGCTCCGGTTCCGGCAAATACCAGAGGGATACTTAAGAGAGATGCGTAAAGACGCGGACTGACTTTTGCGACGATGAGAGCTGCGCAGATCATGACTCCTGCAATGAATAGTGGGAGATAGGGGAGAGGTGAGATCACACCGATCACGATCGCCGAGAGACAAAAAACAAGTTTCAGCCACGCAGAAATATGTCGGAGAGGGCTTGCTATTGCCACATCATCAAGGATGTGTTCATCAAATATCGTGTGAGGTTTCTTCGCAGAACCCCGGGTCACCGCACGGGTTCTCAACAGATAGAGACAGAGGATAACACCTGCCGCTCCTATGCCTGCCTGCAGGGCAAAGAGCCAGCCGTGCATATCCTCGGAGACAAGATTAAGCGGATCAAAGACCGGCAGGTTGCCGAGATCGATCAGCGTTTCGGCGACCAGATCATCAGATCCGGGCTGGGGTCCAAACACAGCAAACGAAAATGCAAGAGCCGCCATCAGCAGAACGATGATGAGCCCGGCGATCAGCCATTTGTGTTTTGATACGGGAGTATGCTTTGGATCGTGACCTGGAAGAAGTGTGTTTGTTTCCTTCTTCGAAAGAATGCCGAGAGAAACAAAGATATCCGGTCGTATCCCTATCACAAATCTCATCATAAGAACGATGATTACGCCTTCGAGTAATGCAAGGGGGATCTGGGTTATGCTGAAAATGCCGAGATAGAGAAGGAAGGTGGCAAGAACGCCGCCCTCGGCCGAAGGGTAGGCAAGAGCAAGCTGGAGGGAGGTCATCATATATGTGACCAGGTCCGCAGCTGCGGCCGCACAAAAAACAGTTATCGAAAAACTCCGGATACCAAACGTTGACCTGATGAGATGCCCGATTTTAAAAATGATACAGGCAGCGAGCGGACCGGCAAGTCCCATGGAGATGATGTTTGCGCCAAGCGTGGTGATCCCGCCGTGTGCAAGAAGAAGTGCCTGAAACACTAATACAATAGAGCAGAACACCGAGCAGATCGCAGGTCCGAATAATATTGAGCCGAATCCGGTTCCCGTGGCGTGGGAGGAAGATCCGAGTGAAGGAATCTTCAGCGAGGAAAGGATAAAGACAAATGCTCCGGCAAGTCCGAGCAATGGAAGTGACTCCGGCTTTCTCCGGACGAGTCTGACAAGTGAAATCATACCTGCCAAAACACAGACCGCAGCGAGCACCGTCCAAAACTGCCACCACGGTCCCGGGAGAAACCCTTCCATAATATGCATAAGAAAGAAACACCTAGTATCTATGATAAGATATAATTCTATAAAATTAAACTTAAACTGATATAAGGTAAACGATTATGATTAGACAAAGTACCAGCATACCCCGTATCGTGATCGCCGGAACACACAGCGGCTGTGGAAAAACGACCACATCCTCTGGGATCATGGCGGCACTCCGTGCAAGAGGTCTTGTGGTCCAGCCGTTTAAAGTTGGGCCGGATTTCATCGATCCTTCCCATCATTCGGCGGTATGCGGACGGAGTTCACGCAATCTTGATCCGTTCATGATGGGGGAGGAATCTGTTCGCCGTTCGTTTGTTTCTGCATGCGAGGGTGCAGACATCGCCGTTATCGAGGGAGTGATGGGACTGTACGACGGTGTTGACGGGGGAGAGTGCGCGAGCACGGCGCATGTTGCGAAAATCCTCGACGCTCCGGTAGTTCTCGTCGCAGATATCAAAGGGATGAGCAGAAGTGTTGCCGCCCTGATCAAAGGATATACGGAGTTTGATCCCCGGCTCAGGTTTGCCGGCGTCATCATGACGAAAGGGGGCAGTCTAAAACATAAAGCGATGACGACCTCGGATCTTCCCGTCCCTCTTCTCGGCTGGATCCCGCGAAGCGATGCACTTACCGTCGAAAGCAGACATCTTGGCCTCAAAATGGCTGATGAGGATGCTCGCATGAAAGATACGGGAGCTTTCATCGAAGAGCACTGCTCGCTTGACGATCTTCTTGCTGCAGCAGCGAATACATCCATGATCTCGGCAGAGAAGAGTCCGTCTTCTACAGAGAAAAAAACCCGAATCGGTGTTGCTCTGGATGAAGCATTTTGTTTTTATTATCAGGACAACTTTGATTTTCTGAGAAACAACGGGGCCGAACTGGTATTTTTCTCTCCGGTCCACGATCCCCTCCCGGAAGCGGATGCCTATTACATAGGCGGCGGATACCCTGAACTATATGCAGAAGATCTGGCAAACTCGCAGTGTAAAAACGATCTGAAACGTGCGGCCGATTCAGGCAAACCGGTGTATGGCGAGTGCGGCGGTCTGATGTGGCTCACCCGTTCCATAACCCTGCTGGACGGACGCAGTTATCCGATGACTGGTCTGCTGGATGCCGAGTGTGTTATGGAGAAACGATTCGCTGCTCTGAATTATGTCGTCGGGAAAGTTACCGGGGACTCTCTCTTCCCTATAGGAATGAACTTCCGGGGTCATGAGTTCCATTATTCTCGAACCATACCGGATGCGGATGTAAGATATGCATTTACGTTGACCCGCGGCGACGGAATCAGTGAACACAGAGACGGTATTCAGGCAGGATCTGTTCTTGGCGGATATACCCACATGTACTTCGATGCGACCCACATGTAAAATAGATTGAAAACAAAGATACTAGAAAAAGGTGTTTCTGTGAGTCAGGAAGATGAACGTATATCATTCAAAAAAATCCTCTTAATCGGGATAACTATCGGTGTTATTTCCGGTTTTGGGACACTTTTATTTTTCCTGGGTCTTGAATACAGCATCAATGTAATTATGGGATTCTTCTATGACGGAGCTTTCCCGACACCTGGCCAATCCTGCGACGGAATCGCGTGCTGGACGCCCCCGCCGGTGATCTGGCTCATTCTTCCGATCATCTGCGGCGGAGCACTCCTTTCAGGGATGATAGTGCATAAGTTTGCACCGGAAGCGGAAGGTCATGGCACGGATGCGGCGCTAAAAGCGTTTCATGGAGATGGAAAGATCCGCTGGCGTGTCCCGTTCATAAAAGCTATCGCGTCGATGATCACCATATCTACGGGTGGGAGTGCGGGGCGTGAAGGTCCGACAGCGCAGATCGCTGCAGGTTTTGGGGCTTTTATTTCTGATGTTTTCAATTTATCACCGCGTGAACGAAAAATCGCAATTGCGACAGGTATCGGGGCAGGTATCGGTACGATTTTCAAAGCTCCGCTTGGCGGAGCAGTACTTGCAGCAGAGATCCTTTATTTGCGGGACGTTGAAGCAGATGTTTTGATCCCGTCTTTTCTTGCATCGATCATCAGCTACTCGATTTTTGGATTTTTTGTGGGGTATGACGCAATATTCGGCGCCGCGACCCTGACATGGTCAGTTCTTCAGGTTCCCTTTTTCATTGCTCTCGGACCGATCTGCGCTTTGATCGGAATCATGTATATCAAAACATTTTACGGAACAAAGGATGTCTTTGACAAATTCTTTCGAAAATATGCTCTGCCTCTTTATCTCAAACCAGTCTTAGGAGCATTTTTCATTGGAATCTTTGTGATAATCTTTGCATACATCTCTCCTGATACACTTCTGGTAGCTCTCGGAAGTCTCGGATCAGGCTATGGATTTGTGCAGCTTGCCTTATACAACATGCTTCCCCTTACCGTTTTGATACTCCTTCCATTTGCAAAGACCCTGACGACGTCCCTGACGATAGGTTCAGGCGGGAGCGGCGGTGTATTTGCCCCTGGCCTCTCGATCGGCGGATTTACCGGGGGTGCTTTTGGGATGATGCTGCATATACTTTTCCCACAGATCATTCCACTCACAACAGTTCCAGTCTTCATTATCATAGGCATGATCGCTCTGTTCGGCAGCATTGCTCATGCACCGATTGCCGTTATGATCATGGTGCTTGAGATGACCGGGGACTTTGGGATCCTCATTCCTGCCATGGCTGCGCTTGTTCTGGCCTGCCTTATCATGGGTAAGAATACTATCTTTAAGGAACAGAGGGAGAGACGCGAAGAGATTTTACATCCGCATAGTTAGCGTGCCGCAGTTATTCTGAGAGATTCAGCCTCTCATCACTTCTTCATCAACCATATCCAGTTTGCCTGTCCAACGAACTGTACGATCACCAGGATCTTTTTGTTCAGAATAAGCATGGCAAGACCAAAGACCACTGTCAGAAAGATGATCTTTTTCTTTTGGGCATCGGTACCCGGACATAGGCGCAAATTATTTTCGGCAGAGATAGAAATAGACTGACAGCGAATATTTACTTAGGAATATTTTTATGGCAGACATCTTCATCCCCTCCGCAAAACTCGACCGTTTTCAACGTAAATTCAATGATAACCGGTTCTATTTTATCTCGCTTCAACTGCAGTTGAGTGGACATATCGATCTGAACCGACTGGAAACGGCGATCGCAAAAGTTGCAGATGCCGTCAAAATTCTCAGATGTTATTATAATGGAAGTCCTGAGGCAGAGGATAGCGGGTGGGTGCTGCTAAAGGAGGAACCAAAATGGGTAAGGGTGACAAGTGCCGATCCCACAAATGTAACAACCATTTTGCAGAATCTGCCGGGTGAACATCCACCGCTGCACGTGGTTGCAGACCAGACAGGTCCGTTATGCACGCTGGTTTTCTCGATAGATCACACGGTGACTGATGCCCACGGGTTATGGGATATTGTTCGTATGATCTCAGCGTGTTATACAATTCTCAGGTGGGATCCGGCATACACGCCGGCACCTCTCATAGAATGGGGAGATCGGTCGATGAAACCGCTTCTTGAGTCCTATTCAATGGAGGCATGCGCAGAAATGTGCCGTGCTGAATCGGAAAAACGAATCCCTGTGCAACAATATCAGAAATTGTTTGTTGTCCCGCAGGAAGGGCGGGGAATGCCGAAGCTTTTCATCCAAAAGATAGATCCTCTGATGCTGAAAAATATGAAGGCGTTTGCACACCAGCATCATGCAACGGTGAATGATGTCCTGCTTACGGTGTATGCGGTTGCATTACAGGAGTATGTGCAGAAAATGTTCAAGACTTCAATGCCTATTGTGCCGATACGCGGTGCAGTGGATCTCAGAAGATATCTCCCTCCGTATCTGCGAAATGAGATTAAAAATTACTCTGTGTCCTACTGGTCACAAGTACCTATTCCGGAATCTGACGATCTTCCATCAATTCTTGACGAAGTAGCAGCATTATCACAGATGGATCAGATGAATGCTCTGGGTATCGGGGAGATGTTCGCTATCGAAGAGCCAGATTCTGAAGCCGCGAAACCTTACCTTGAGCCGGAGTATTACTCAACACCGTTCATGTCGAATGCAGGGGTCCTGCCAAAAGATGTCGTGGATTTTGGCAAGGGTATCAGGCTGGAGGAAGTCGTGAGCTATGCAAATGTGACCACAGGAAACCCGTTCATTATCGGTGTCATTACCTGGGAAAATACGCTGTCGCTTTCAATATTCACCGATGGTGAGTATGAAACAGCAAATCATCTCCTGAAGCGGATATGCGAACTCATCGGTGAGCTTGGCAGCTTCGTCAATACCTAAACTGTTTTGAAAAGAATATCTCAATCCCGCGGGACTGGGATAAGAACCATTTTTTATGAAATACTACGAGTAATTTTTACTTTACGGAGCTGTTTAAAAAAGAAAAAAAAGTGAGTGGTTAGATAACCACTTACTGTGCCGGGATGATAAGAGATCTCTCACCTGCTGGCATGAATTCGCGGATTGCTCCTTTGGCGAATTCTGCACGTGGGTGAGCGAAGTCGAATTTCAGGGCGGGGTCTGC